>CAYIAU010000128.1:0-1519 GCA_964361465.1 Candidatus Woesearchaeota archaeon | reverse complement strand
ATTATCTGATTTTATTTTTATATATTATTGTGATACAGAAGAATTAAATATCTTGTTCTATTATTCCATTAATGACGAGAGAAATGTTGTATTCGGAATTTGTGGAGGTTTATGAGGCGCTTGCTTCCACGCAGGGGAGATTGGAGAAGACAGGGATACTTGCAGATTTCTTGAAGAAGATTTTGAAGAAAGGAGAGAGCGAGTGGGTTTATCTGCTGAAGGGGAAGGTTGTTGCGGATTACGATGTTAGGGAGACTGGGATTTCTGAGCAGTTGGCTATAAAGGCGATTGCCAAGGGGTTTGGCGTTAGAGAGGAGGAGATAGTTAAGAAGTTTAGGAAGGTTGGCGATTTTGGCGAGATAGCAGAGGAGTTCTGCGGAAAGAGAAAGCAGAGCACTTTGTTCAGCGGGAGATTGAGCGTGAAGAAAGTTTTTGACAACTTGAGGAAAATTACGGAGATTGAGGGGAAGGGCGCGGTTGAGAGGAAGATTGGATTTGTTTCTGAATTGCTTGGAGATGCTTCTGATAAAGAGGCGAAGTATATTGTGAGGACATTATTAGGGGACTTGAGAGTTGGAGTTAGTGATGGAATAATAAGGGATGCGATTGCACTTGCGTTTTTTAGCGAGGACAAAAAGGAAATGGCGGTTGCGATTGACGAGGCGTATGATTTGGCAGGGAGCTGGGCTAAAATTTTAGAGGCGGCTTCAGAGGGCAAGAAAGGATTTAGGAAAATAAATATTGTTCCTGGAAAGCCAGTGAGAGTTATGCTACCTATTAAAGTTGAGGATATAAAAGAGGCGTTTAGGATTTGCGGGACGCCATTAGCGATTGAGCATAAATACGACGGCTTCAGGATGGTTATTACGAAGGACAAGAAGGGCGAGATAAAATTATTCACTCGTAGATTGGAAGAGGTGACTAAGCAGTTTCCTGATGTTGTTTCTGTTGTGAGGAAGAATGTCAAGGGCGAGAGTTTTATTTTGGATTCAGAGGTTGTTGGATATGACTCTGATAGTGGGAGATACAAGCCGTTTGAGTCAGTCAGTCAGAGAATAAAGAGGAAGTATGATATTGAGAGATTGGAGAAGGAGCTGCCAGTTGAGGTGAATGTTTTTGATGTTTTGTATTTGAATGGGCAGAGCTTACTTGAGGTTGAGTTTAGAGAGAGGAGGAAAAGTGTTGAGAAAATTGTTAAGACGGAGAAATTGAAGATTAGAGCTTCTTATCAGATTGTTACAGAGAGCGAGGCGAGGGCTGAGGAGTTTTACAAGGCGGCGTTGAAAGCGGGGGAGGAGGGGATAATGTTCAAGAAACTTGACGCGCCTTACAAGAGCGGGCGGCGTGTTGGCTATATTGTGAAGCTGAAGCCGTCTGTAAAAGATTTGGATTTGGTTATTGTCGGCGCGGAATATGGGCGGGGGAAGAGGGCGGGATGGCTTACTTCTTATATTTTGGGGTGCTTGGGGGCTGGCGGGAAATTTTTGGAAGTGGGAAAAGTTTCTTCTGGCTTGAAGGA
>CAYIAU010000127.1:0-1527 GCA_964361465.1 Candidatus Woesearchaeota archaeon | reverse complement strand
AAATCCACACTAACTAACCACCACATAAATGTGGTGGATTTTTCACGAGGGTTAATAAACTAATTCAGCCACCAAGTTTGAGAATTGCTTCGGCAATATCTCCTTCACTTTCCTCAAGAGCTCTCCGCACTTCCCCCTCCCCCCGCCCCGTCTTTTCCGTCACCAACTTAATATCTTCCTCACTAATCGTCTCATCGCTTTCCTCCCTCGCATCCCCAACAACCTGAAACGTCTCCTGCCCTTGCATCGTCACTTTGCTAACAGAAGGATTCTCAATCACAATCTTCCCCCCGTCACTCTTCTCAATCGTCACTCGCACAGCATCAATCTCTTCCTGATTAATGCCAAGCTGCTTCATCATCGCCTGCATCTTCTTCGGATTCATCCCACCAATTCCAGGTATCATAATCAATAGCCGCGCCTCAAACAATTGCGGACTATTCTAAAACAAAAGAAGCTTATTTATAATTTTCTGTACCGACACATTTTTAATCAATCAATCCCTATAAAACAAATGGCAGGAAGAGGCTTCAAAATCTACGGCATCATCGGCATAATCCTCATACTCCTAGTCCAAATAAATTTCTTCCTGAAACTCCAACCGTTCGCGAACTGGTACTTCCCAATAATCTGGTTCGCCTACATCCTAACAATAGACTCGCTCGTCTTCAAGCTCAAGGGCTCGTCATTAATCTCAAACCGAATTAAAACATTCCTTGGCATCTTAATAATCTCCGCATTCTTCTGGTACATCTTTGAACTGACAAACATCTCCCTACAAAACTGGCAATACTCTGGCGCAGAAAACCTCGGCGCGATGAAAACCTTATTCGGAATAATCTCTTTCTCAACCGTTCTCCCCGCCCTCTTCGAAACAACAGAACTCCTCCGCTCAATCCACATATTTGACAAAATAAAACTAAAAAGAAAACACAAAATAACAAAAACTTTCCTCTACACAATGATGCTCCTCGGCGTGCTCTCATTCGCCCTGCCGCTCTTCTTCCCAAAATTCACATTCCCGTTAATCTGGCTAAGCTTTTTCTTTTTTCTTGATCCAATAAATTACATCAATGGACAACCAAGCGTTATCAGACATCTCAAAGATAGAAAATTAGCAATCCCGCTCTCACTATTGTTAGCAGGAATCATCCTCGGCTTTTTATGGGAATTCTGGAACTCACAAGCAATAATCAAATGGACATACGACATACCCTTCGTCAGCTTCTTCAAACTCTTTGAAATGCCCATCCTCGGCTACCTCGGATATTTCCCATTCGCCTTTGAACTTTACGCAATGTATTTCTTCGTCCGCTCGCTCTTCCTCAAAAAAGAAAACTTCCTCGCATAACAACAACCTTAATTTAGGTCTCCCGTTATAGCCATTATATCAAGACCTTCTTATGAGAATTATAAATACTAATTTCTATTATCACAAAGTTCTTGAGTAATACCACACACTAAAGTGTGTTGTTTGTTTGAACTCCTCAAGAACTTTCAGTTCTTGATGGCCCAGAGAACCTTCGG
>CAYIAU010000126.1:0-1591 GCA_964361465.1 Candidatus Woesearchaeota archaeon | reverse complement strand
CTCCGCAACCTTTTCCATAGAGTTTATAAGTTATTCTTGCCCTTTTACTAAAGCAAACGGAGCATCACTAAAATCTTCTAATCCAGTTACAGAGTACATTTGAATACGATAACCCTCTCCCGAAGAAGCAGTTTTTATCTCCTGCTCAAGCGTTAAGTACTCTCCTGCCTTCCACTCAAAGAAAAATTCACTAAACCGATGGACATTAAGTAAGCCTAATCTCTCATCTCCTTTATAAAGAGCTACACCGATCTCTCCTGTCCGACTCACATATTCCTCCTCATTTAGAACCGTTATTATGCTTACGTAATATGTTGATCCTAAGGTGAGGGCATCTCTGCTATTTGGAAAAACAACACCTACTCCCGAGCTAAGATTTTCATTGCTTGTAAGACCTTCTCTATTTTTCTCAAGCAAGAATTTTTTAACTCGATATTCTCTCGATGGATACTGCACTTCTTGTAGATTTTCAGAGAATCGAAATGAACTTTCAACAACATAGTCGCATTGATTGTCAAAACAACCACCTCGAGATAAGGAAAACTCCTTGCTATCTCCAAGAGAATATACCGTCATAGTAGAACCATAGCAAGTACATGTTCCTCCACTATCTGCTTCGAGCCAGTACACTTCATGGATACCATCTCCCTCAATATCAACAACCTCTGGCGGTCTAACAGATTTTCCTTCCGCATACTCTCTCCAAACAATATTCCATCCTTCGTCGTTTTGATCTAACACATAAGCCCATCCTCCCCAATAATCAAAACAGGATATAAAAATTTCGCTTTGCCCATCTTGGTCAATATTAATTGTTGCATCTTCTTTGTAAGGATACACTCCATACCTACAAAAATCTTCACCCCCCACCACAACTCCATTTTTAATCTGAATATTCGCTATCCTCTTTTCTTCACCTTCTTTCGGGGATAGAGGAGTTTCTTGAACGGCTTGCGGTTCGGGACTTGACGCGGGCGGAGGGGTTTGTTCAACGGTTGGCTGACTCGGCGCGGGCGGGGGCGGCGTTTGCTGCACAGGTGAGGAAGGCTGCATTTGCCACAGGAAAAGGCCCACGAGGGCGAAGACGAGGAGAACGCCTGCGATTGTGCCAATAACTAAGGTTTTGCTCATAAACTCATTTTCTTTATCTTCAACGTGCCGAATTTTAATGGAGAATCGGCTTTTTTGAGGAGACCGTTGCTGGCGCCCCATTGGGTGAGCACGCCCGTGGAATTTGCCGAGGCGAATTGCATCGCATGCTCAATATTACCGGGTTTCTGCATCAAAGCCGCCACAAACCCAGAGCCAAACGCGTCGCCAGCTCCTGTCCGGTCAACAATTCTCTTCATTAGGAGCACGCCAGCACTCCACAGAGTTTTCCCGTCCGAAACTTCCACTCCATCTTTTCCTTTGGTCATAATCACCACTCCGTGCACCAAGTCATCCAACTTTTTGAAAATCTTCTTTTTCTCTTGATAAGGAATCCCCGTAATCAAAGAGGCTTCTTCTTGGTTCACGATAAAAACATCCGCAAAGTTCATCATCTGCTGGAGTTCTCTTTTCTTCTCGAACTGCGTGCTCCCAGGGTTCC
>CAYIAU010000125.1:0-1611 GCA_964361465.1 Candidatus Woesearchaeota archaeon | reverse complement strand
ATAAAACCAAGCTTTATCCACACTCTAAAGAATGTGGTTTTATCTTTGGATAAATATTTATATAGAACAAATAATAAAACTATAAATGTCAAATGAGATAACTACTCTTGATACAACAAAAAGAGAGCAATGTCCATTCTATGGATTTCATTATTTTGATGGTATATTTATGGATCAAAGGGGTAATCAATGCGCATTGATAACCGAGTCCTATTCCCCCTGTAGAATGGAATTAAACAAACAAAAAGTATCTTGGGAAAATTGTCCGTTAAATACTCCAGAAGATACTCCAATAATAGAAGAACTTTTAGATAATTCTAAAGTATTTCCAGATGAATTACATCCAAAAGAAGCTTCATCATAGGAAGGCATACCAATGAGAAGATGGTACGAACTCAGAGTAAAAGGAAAACCAATTTAATTATATTCTCTCAATCTCCCTAGCAATCGAAAGCATTTTCCCATCCTCTCCTCTACCACACAAAATCTGCATCCCAACAGGAATTCCTTCAATCTTTCCAGCAGGAATAGAAACCCCGCAAATTCCCGCAAGATTAGCCGGACAAGTCAAGGCATCAGCCGCATAAATTTCCTCTGTCTTCATCTTCTTGCCCTCGCCAATATTCCAAGGCAGCATCGGAACCGTCGGCATAATTATGCAATCAACCTTCTCAAACGCCTTCTCAAACTCAGAGGAAATAAGCCCCTTGACTTTCAGCGCCTTGTCGTAATACCTCCCACTGAATTCAGCCTTAGAAATCTCACTGCCTCCCAAAATCCTACGCAAAACTTCCTCGCCGCAGCTCTCCTCAATTTTCTTCCCATACTTACGCCCGTCAAAACGTCGAGTCGCAGAAAAAAACTCAACATAAACCAAAGGGTAATACGTCTGAATGCCCAAGTCCAAATGTTCAAGCTCAATCTCCTTGACTTCCCACTTCAATTTCCTAAGCATCTCAACTTTCTCATCAATCAGTTTCTGTATTTTCCCATCAACTCCCCTCACTCTCACAACTCCAACTTTAACTCTATCCTCCCTCTTCAACTTAATCGCCTCTGTATCAAAACTCATAGTGTCTCTCCCGTCTCTCCCCTTAATCACATCCAAAACAAGCGCAACATCTGAAACATTCCTCGCAAAAGGTCCAATCTGATCCAACGACATAGACAAATCAATCAATCCATATCTTGAAACAAGCCCATAACTTGGCTTTACTCCGACGACACCGCAATGAGAAGCAGGATTCCTAATGCTCCCTCCAGTATCACTTCCCAAAGCAACATCGCAGAATCCAGCTGCAACCGCAGCCGCGCTCCCACTCGACGAACCTCCAGGAATCTTCCCAAGAGCAGCAGGATTTTCGCACGCACCAAAAGCAGAACTCTCGCCACTCGAACCAGCTGCAAACTCATCCATATTCGTCATTCCGATAATAACTCCATCCTCTGCCTTGATGCGCTCAATCACGCTCGCATCAAAACTCGCCTTGTAACTCTCAAGCGTTTTAGAAGCGCAATTAGCAATCAAGCCCCTAACATTAATATTGCTCTTCACCGCAAAAACATATCCGTAAAGCCGCCCCTTTTTCTTCTTCGCATCAACTGCCCGCG
>CAYIAU010000124.1:0-1616 GCA_964361465.1 Candidatus Woesearchaeota archaeon | reverse complement strand
CGGAGTTTGTCTTCGGGTTTGGTTCTGGCAAAAATGCGAGTTTTAAGAATCAGTTTTTCTAGCTCTTCATCGGGAAGTTTTTCAATCTCCTCTCCTGTTGCTATATCCTCATCTTTATCTATTAAGCCAATTTCTGAGGCAATGGCTAGAGCGGTTAGGTGATTATCCCCTGTAACCATAATAGTTTTAATACCTGCCAGACGAGCTTCTTGTATTGCTTGTTTTGCCTCTGGTCTTGGAGGATCGTAGATAGCAACAAAACCCAAGAATGTAAGATCTAATTCTTTATCTTTTTTAACTCCAAATCCGATAATACGAAAGCCCTCCTTGGCGTACTGCCCAAATTGGGAGGTATCATGCTCTCTTTCTTTTACAGAAAGATTGCTTTGGGTAATGATAGATTCTGGCGCTCCTCTTACAAATGTATATTTGATTTTGTCGTTTTCCCAAATAGTGGTTATTGTTTTTGTTTGAGGATCAAAAGAGCGTTCATCCAGAATGGCGCCTTCACGTTGGAGCTCTTCAATATTTTGTTTTTGTTCTTGTGCAAAGAGAAGTAGCGCTCCATCTGTTTTATCTCCGACCACATCAAACGCGTTTTGTTCTGCTTTTTGAATAAGAGAAGCAGTATTCCCATACACACAGGCCCTAAGAAGAAGGGGGAGAAGCTCCTCCTTACTTAGCCAAAATTTCTTAACTCGCATACTGTTTTGTGTTAGTGTCCCAGTTTTATCGGTTAAAATTATTTGTACTGCTCCAAGCGTTTCAACTGCGCTCATCTTACGAACAATCGCGCGTTTTTTTGCCATTTTATTAGTGCCAAGAGCAAGAGCAATAGTAACAACTGCTGGGAGGCCCTCTGGAATAGCTGCAATTCCTATGCTAACGGCAAGAAGCAGACTTACAAAAAGCTCTTTTCCTTGGTAAAGACCAAGAGGAATAATAAGCGAGGCAGTTAAGATAATAACAATAGATAGAGTTTTTGCTAAAGAGTCCAGACGTCTTTGTAGAGGAGTTTTATCGGGAGAGACAGTCGCTAGTGTTTGCGCTATTTGTCCAAAACGAGTTTTGCCTCCAGTGTTTTCAACCAGCAGGTGAGTTGAACCGTGGGTAAGCAGGGTTCCTAAAAATACAGTGTCATTATGGGTTTTGACAACAGGAAGTGATTCTCCGGTAAGAATTGATTCATCAATCTCCACGGCTTTGTCTTTTGTTAATATCCCATCTGCAGGAATGAGGTTACCCTCACCAAGGACCACAATATCTTCTGGAACGATCTCAACAGTTGGGATTTGTACTTCTTTTCCGTCTCGAATAACACGGGCAGTTGTGGTGACATAGGTTTTGAGTTTCTGAAGGGATTTTTCTGCTCGATATTCTTGTATAAAACCGAAAATCGCATTAACAAAAAGAATAGAAAGTATGAATGCGCCGTCAATAGGTTCTCCGATGATAAAGGAAAGAAGGCTTGCTCCCGCAAGAATAGCGTTAATAAATGTTGGAAATTGAGACAAAAGAAGTGAAAGAGAAGATCTTGATTCGTGGGTTACAATTTCGTTTTTGCCAAAAGCCTTAAGTTTTTCTTGGGCAACTTCTGAAGTTAATCCCTTTTCCAT
>CAYIAU010000123.1:0-1727 GCA_964361465.1 Candidatus Woesearchaeota archaeon | reverse complement strand
AGAACCTTCGGTTCTCTGGGCCATCAAGAACTGAAAGTTCTTGAGGAGTTCAAACTACAAAAGAACTTTGTGATTGAGGAGGTGAATATGAAAGTTAAACTTGGGAAGATAATGACGCGCGGGCGTGCGCTGTATCTAGCTTACGATCAAGGGCTTGAGCACGGGCCCTCTGGTGATTTCAATGACAAGAATGTCGATCCGCTTTACATTTTGGATATTGCAAAAAGAGGGAAGTATAATGCTGTTGTTTTTGGGAAAGGAATAGCTGAGAAATATAATAAGGAGATAAGGAAGTCAAGAGTGCCTTTGATTGTGAAGTTAAATGGGAAGACGAAGCTGTTCAAGGGCGAGCCAATGTCTCCGCCTTTGGGCAATGTGAAAGAGGCGGTTAAGCTCGGAGCTTCTGGAGTTGGTTATACTATTTATATCGGGAGTGCGCACGAGGCAGAAATGCTTGAGGATTTTTCTGTGATTGAGAGAGATGCGCATTCTCTTGGATTGCCTGTTATTGTTTGGATTTATCCTCGGGGAAAGGCGGTGAAGAATGATACGAGCAGAGAAATGATGGCTTACGCTGCGCGAGTTGGTTTGGAGATTGGGGCTGATGTTGTCAAGATGAAGTATGGGGGGAAGATAGGAGATTTGAGATGGGCTGTTAAGGCGGCGGGGAGATGCAAGATAGTTATTTCCGGCGGAAGCAAGTTGAAAGAGAAAGAGTTTTTGAATATGGTCAAAGATGTGATGAGAGGAGGCGCCGCCGGACTTGCTATTGGCAGAAATGTTTGGCAGGCAGATAAACCGCTGGAGATAACGAGAAAGATTAGGAAGATTGTTTTTTAATACCAAGATTGCTGATGCAGAAAGAATGCAATCTTGGGTATCCAAAAGTTTTAAACAAAACGCAAGAAACTTTTTGATGTTCTTAATAAATAATAAAATAAAAATTATTTGCTTCTAGCTGTAATTAAAATCTTCGCTTTTTTCTGAAGCAATCTTTGCAATAAACTGGCTTGCCTTGTGTGGGCTTGAATGGAACTTCACATTCGTTGCCACATTCAGAGCAAGTTGCTTTATGCATTTCCCGAGGGCCCCCGAAACTTCTTCGCGGTCCGTCGTTAAACCTTTGCATTTTCTTTCTCCTGACATCATAGAGTTTTCTCTATTCTGTATGCAGGATAGTAATAATTAGGGTATTTAAAGTCTGGCTTTTTGAGAAGGTTTTTTATATGGATGATTGCTCTTCTTTGTACAAGAGGCAAGATGATAGTTGTTAATTTCAAGAATTATAAGAGGGGAAAGGAGGCGTTGAAGCTGGCGCGGAGCGTTGAAAAGTTTTTGGGCAGGAACGCGATAGTTTGTTTGAGAGATCAGGATATAGAGAGAGTTACTGAGGGCGCGGGGCTTAAGGTTTATTCGCAGTTCTATTCTCCTGCTGAAGGGAAGAGGCAAGGGACTTTATTAAATCACTCTGATTATAGGATTTCCATTAGTGAGATAAGGAGGAGTTTGCTTGCTTGCGAGAGGGAAGGTTTGGAGGTTATTTTGTGTGCCGCGACTTTAGGCGAGATAAAGAAATTTTTGAGTTTGAAAGTTAAACCAATGGCGATTGCTTTTGAGGATAGTAAATTGATTGGGAGCGGGGAGAGTATTACTAAATATATAGCAGAAGATTTTGGGAGGTTTGCGCTCATGTTGAAATGCAGCGGCATTTTGGCTTTGTGTGGTGC
>CAYIAU010000122.1:0-1754 GCA_964361465.1 Candidatus Woesearchaeota archaeon | reverse complement strand
CTTCGGTTCTCTGGGCCATCAAGAACTTTCAGTTCTTGAGGAGTTCAAACAAACCGCACCTTTTAAGGTGCGGTAAAACGCAAGGACTTTGTGATATTGAATAAGCAGGTGTTAGGAAGTTTATACTAAGTTTTAGAAAGTTATATAAAGGATTTTGCCCTTTTTTTTCTTGCGACACAATATGTTGTGTTTTAATTTTAGATGGAAAGAATAATAAAAGAGAAAATCAGCGCTGATCATCTGCTCTATGTGAGTTTGAAATACACGAAGACGTGCGATGTTATTATTAATCTTCTTTTGCGGTGGAAGATAATGATTGAGATGGCGATGGAGAAAATGATTGAGCAGGCGCAAAAATTGAAGAAGTGGAAGCCTGTGCCGGAAGCGCCGAGAGCGAAGTTAGTTCAGTTGAAGAAGATTTACGAGAAGGACGCTGTGACGAGCGAGGTTTTTAAGCTGTATGAGCTATTCAGGGATATTGAAAATCTTGATAAAGTGAGGGAAAACGAGTTTAGGAAGGGAGTTAACTTGAAAGTCAGCTATAAAGGCGAGACGATAAACATAAATCTTGATAAGCTGCGCGAGTATTCACAGCTTTTAGAAAAGTTTATAAGCTCTTTAAAATAACTTCTCTTGTTCTGCTCAGTCTTGAGCGTTGGAACAAAAATGGCTAAACTTATTACGGTGACATCAGGCAAGGGCGGTGTTGGGAAAACTACTACTGCAATAAATCTTGCGGCTGCTATAAACGGCTTTGGAAAAGAGGTGATTGTGCTAGATGCGAACTTGACGACGCCAAATTTGGGGCTGCATTTGGGCGCTCCGATTGTGCCGGTCAGCTTGAACCATGTGCTTTTTGGAAAGGCGAGGATTGCCGACGCTATTTATGAGCACGAGTCTGGAACTAAAATTGTGCCGAGCTCGCTTTCAATTAGGGACTTGAGAAGGATTAATGGGAACGGGAAGCTTAAGGAGATAGGGAAGAAGTTAAAGAAGATATCTGATTATGTTATTTTTGATTCTGCTGCCGGGCTTGGGGATGAGGCGATTGCGGCTTTGGACGCGGCTGATGAAATTGTTATTGTTACGAATCCTGAAATTCCGGCTGTGACTGATGCTTTGAAGACGAGCAAACTTGCGGAGCAGTTGGGGAAGGAGGTTAAGGGAGTTATTGTTAATAGAGTGAGGAATTCAAAGAGCGAGATGCCTATTTCAAATGTTTCTGAAATGCTGGAGCTTCCTATCTTAGGAGTTGTGCCAGAGGACGAGAATGTTCCTGTCTCGGTCACGATGAAGGACGCTTTGGTGCATACGCATCCTCGAAGCGGGGCTTCAAGGGCTTACAGGCAGATAGCTGCGAAGATTATTGGGAAGAATGATTATAGGGAGAAGAGGGGCTTTTTTGACTGGATTTTTGGCGGATAGATGGTAATTGATTTGTTTATCTAAAGATAAAACTATATATTTTTAAGGAAAAAGTAGAGTTGAATGGTTTGGTTTTTTCGTTGATGATGGTTTAGAACAATTATATTTATAAATAAGCGTTTGTTTGTTATAATATGTTTTTAGTTAGGAATATTTTTCACGCAAAGCCGGGGAAGGCAAAGGCGTTAGTTGAGACTTTCAAGAAAGCTGCTCCGCACATTGAGTCGAGCGGTGTTGCCAAGAATACGCGGATATTAACAGACAGCGCTTCAACTTTTTGGACTGTTGTTGTTGAGGCAGAGGTTGAGGATTTGAATTCATATCCAAAG
>CAYIAU010000121.1:0-1832 GCA_964361465.1 Candidatus Woesearchaeota archaeon | reverse complement strand
GTTGAACTCTTGGAGTTGCAATACTTGAGAAAGCAAAGCTTTCTCATTAAAACCAGGCTTATCCACACTCTAAAGAATGTGGTTTTATCTTTGGATAAATTAGTCACAAACCCCCGCGCCCCGCATTACCAAATCCTCCCTCTCCTCATCATCTGCCTCTTCTCAATAAGCGTCTTTAAAATTCCAGGAAAAATGCCTGTCAAAATAAACTCCCCATACTGAAAAATCCCATTAAATCTTCCCAAGCTAATAACCATTATCCTCTTTCCCGGAACATAATCCTTCAGCTTTTCTCCCTTTTCAAGATATTCAATATTGCAAACAACTATCTTTCCTTGTCGCTGCGCATTTTGAGCAAGCTTCTCCTCTTTGACAGAAGAAACATCCCCGCAGACAAAAATATTTTTATGCCCTTCTAATTGAAGTTTCCCATTCACTTTCAAATAACCTTCCCTATCAACCACATTAGAAAAATTCTTTTTCATAAATTCATAATTCGATTTTATTCCGGTGCAGATAAAAACCAAATCAGCTTCCAGCTCCAAGCCATTTTTCGTAAAGCACTTTTTCTTCGTAACTTTTTCAACTCTATCATTAAATATAAGTTTAACTCCTCTTTTCCTCAAAAATTCTTCAGCATAAATCCTTGTCTTCTCGCAATTACGCGGCATCAGATCTCCTTACGAATGCACTAATGTTACTTCCTTGTCCTTGCAATGCGTTGCAATCTCTGCAGCAAGCTCAACTCCGACAATCCCTCCGCCTATCAACAAGACCTTCTTTGCTCTGCGGAATTTTTCATCACAAAGTTCTTGAGTAATACCACACACTAAAGTGTGTGGTTTGTTTGAACTTTGTGAGACTAAGATAAAACCAAGCTTTATCCACACTCTAAAGAATGTGGTTTTATCTTTGGATAATAATTTCTCAAATGGCTCGCCCTCGTAGCCAAAAAGATATTCTGCTCTTTAATCGGCAATTCATATCGTGAGCCCGAAGAAATAACAAGATAATCAAACCCAATTTTCTTTCCATTTACTTTTACAAATGTCTCAGCAACTTCTTTAACCTCTCCAACTATTATCCTAGCCCTTTTCAAATAACGAGAATGCAAAACCTGAATCTTCTCGGCGTGCGGTGGCTCAACAATTGTCCTCAAAATTCCCGGCGTAAATTCAAAATAATCCTTGCTGTCAATTAGCGTAACATCAAACTCATTCTCAAGCTTTCTCGCAGCATAGCTCCCCGCAAAACCGCCGCCTATTATAACAACTCTCTTCATTCAGAAAATAGAATTACGACTAATAAAAACCTATCTATAAACACCCTTCTCGCATAACTATAAAAATAAAATTATCCACTTACTTTGTCTATCGCCTTCAGGACAATACCAAGCAATGTCAGGATGACAACAATCCATCCAGCAACTCCTGTCACAACGTCAGGGATAAACTTCACAGACAGCACTCCGTCAATCATCCCAAAACCAACCGCCAGAGAAACAAGCGCTCCTGTAAGCCACACAACAAAGCCAAGCAAACCAGACACCGACCCTCTTTGTCGCGCACGCCCTATTTTTCTTTTACCTCTTGCCATTTTCACCTCCTATTGTAAAAAGAAATTAGATTATATAAATCTTCACTTATAGCAAAAAGACTCTAATAATTCCACAACACGTCTTTTGCTACGTCAAGATTTGCGTTTACGTAAACAAATTGATTGCAAATCTTGAGCGCGCTCAAGAAACGTAGTTTCTTGACGTATTCGTGAGACATAAATATCACAAAGTTCTTGATGGCCCAGAGAACCTTCGGTTCTCTGTGTTGTGAGAC
>CAYIAU010000120.1:0-1846 GCA_964361465.1 Candidatus Woesearchaeota archaeon | reverse complement strand
GATAAAACCAAGCTTTATCCACACTCTAAAGAATGTGGTTTTATCTTTGGATCAACAATGTGCCAACACAACAATAATTATAAATCTTCTTTCCCAAATATCAAAATGCTCTCCCAAAACCACGAATCATTCGCAGAAAAATACCGCCCGTCCAAATACGAAGAAATAATCGGGCAGTACAAGGCAATAGAAGATATAAAACAATTTCTAAAAGAATTCCCGAAGAAAAAAGCCCTCATCCTCTACGGCCCAGCAGGCACAGGCAAAACTTCAATAGTCCTCGCGGCGGCAAAAGAAAATAATCTTGAAATATTAGAGCTAAACTCCTCCGACTTAAGAAACCGGGCGCAATTAGAAGAGCGCCTCAAACCAGCGGCAGAGCAAAGCTCGCTATTCAAAAAAGGAAAAATCCTGTTAATGGACGAAGTCGACGGCGTCACAGGAACAGACATCGGCGGAATCCCAGAACTCGTCCGCATCCTCCAATCAACTCACTTCCCAATAATAATGACTTGCAACGACGTCTGGCAGTCAAAGCTCTCGCCAGTAAGAGCAAAATCAAAACTCGTCGAACTAAAACCTCTTCCACTAACAACAATAGCCCAAATACTAAAAAAAGTCTGCATAAAAGAAAATATAAACGAAAGCCCATACTTCCTAAACCAAATAGCAATAAAATCACAAGGCGACATCAGGGCAGCCCTAAATGATTTGCAGTCCTACTCCGCAGGCGAAAACCCTCTCGTCGACACCGAGGAAAAGCGCGACGTGGAAGAAAGCATCTTCAACATCTTAAAAAGACTCTTCCAAGAAAGAGAAGACTTCATAAACCTCTTTGACACAACCTCTCTCTCCCTAGACGAAATACTCCTCTGGATAGAAGAAAACATCCCAAAAGAATACAAAAACATCGCGCTCGCGAAAGCATATTATCAATTAGGAAACGCCGACATCTTCCGCGGCAGAATCTACAAAAACCAATCCTGGCGCTTCTTGATATATCAAAACGCATTTCAGTCCGCTGGCGTCTCCTACGCAAAATCAACGCCAATCTCCCGCTTCACAAAATACGAGCGCCCAAAAAGAATACTGAAAATCTGGCTCAACAACCAAAAATTAGCAAAGAAAAAAACCATCGCGAAAAAGTACGCGCGCTACACTCACACCTCTTCAAAAAAAATACTCAAGGACTTCCCTCTGCTCTCCCCAATGCTCAAAAGCCCCCTAGTCCAGCAAAAACTAAAACTATCTGAAGAAGAAATAGATTTTATAAAAAAGATAAATTAACTCTTAGAAACCGTTCTCCCCGCCCCTCTCTCTTTCTTAACAACGACAAAAAAGTTCTGCCCCTGTCTCAATGTAAAATCAAACGCAAACTCCTCCTCACCGCTTATTTTTTTTATCATCAGCAGTTTAACTTTTTTCTCTTCGCCAATATTTTCTATCTCAACTTTTCCTTCCCTTATTCTTCTGCCCTTAATTTCAATATCAGAAGTTCCAGGAGTCCCCACATAATCAAAGCAGACAAATCCCTCCTCAGGAGATGTAATTATCTCTTCAGCTCTCTCAACAGACTCAGCTGTCATAATATCAATCTCTGCATCTTCCCCAAGAAGCGAGCCAACTCCAATTTCATAATTTCCTACTCTTTCTTTATCATTATCTCCAATCTCCTCAAGAATAACATTGTCTCCAGCCCTCAACTCGAGCAAAGCTACTTTCTTTTTCCCTCCGCCGCCCCCTCCAGACTCTTCCGCCCTCGGCTCCTCAACCTCAACTTCCTTAATCTCCAAAAGTTTGACGCTGACAGAATCTATCTCTGCCGACTCATTCGTACTAATCATCG
>CAYIAU010000119.1:0-1866 GCA_964361465.1 Candidatus Woesearchaeota archaeon | reverse complement strand
GACGGTGTTCGCCGCGCCGAACATTTTCATTGCTTCTTCCTGCATTCTTGTTGCCCTTGCCTGCAGTTCTGAGAAGTGTCCAGCGCCGGCTGACGCGAGGAAATTGTCGACGAGCTTGTATGTGCGCCCGTATTCAAAATTTATGTCGTCTATTATCCAAAAGTAAATTGGCTCAAGAGCTTGCGCAGAAGAGTCATAAACAAGGTTGTGCTTCTCAATCGGATTTTTCAGTCCAGCGAGGGCAAAAGCGCTTTGAGTGTGCCTTGTGTTCCAGATGTCCATATAATTCGACTCAACCAGCTCTGCCTTCTCCACTGCTTTCAAGTATCCTTCCTCCTTCGCAATTCTCTTAACTACTTTTCTTATCGGCTTGCTTGTTGCCTCGTCGTATTCCTTGCAATAGACATCCGGGCTGATAGCTGCAATAAGTTTGTGTATATCAACTGCCATTTTATTGAATTAAGAGTAAAAAGAGATTATTAAAGTTTATCAATGGCAGTTTTTAGAAATCTTGCAAAAAACCCATCAACTTTCACTCAGTGTCCTGATTTATCCAATCGCAACTTTTTTAATCCTCTCAAACATTATAATTAGTGTTTTTCAAAAAAGAGAGATTCGGTTTTAACAAGGAAGAGATTTCAGTATTGAAAAAACTGAACACCCCTAAAAAAATCCAGGATTTTCTTAATTCTTTAAAAATAAATTTTGAAGAAAACGGAGAAACCTGTATGTCTCCGCGAATGGTTCTGAAAACACGAAAAGCGCATTGTATGGAAGGAGCAATGTTCGCCGCAGCAGCTCTCAGATTTCACAGCCATCCTCCCTTAATTCTTGATATGGAAACAACTCCCGAAGACGAAGACCACGTCGTGACGCTCTTCAAAGTAGGAAACCACTGGGGAGCAATAGGCAAGACAAACCACTCTGTCCTCCGCTACCGCGAGCCAATTTACAAAACCACAAGAGAGCTCGTCCTCTCATTCTTCCACGAATACTTTATGGAAGACACAAGAAAAAAAACACTAAGAAGATATTCTTCCCCAATAAACCTCGCAAAATTTGACAAGCTCGGCTGGATGACTTCAGAAGATGACGTCTGGTATATTCCAGACTACCTCTCAAAAATAAACCACAAAAACCTCCTCTCAAGAAAACAAGCAAGAAACCTCAGGAAAGCCGACCCCATAGAAATCCGCGCCTTCCAGATAAAAGAGCATGAGAAGGAAACTGATTAGAGTTATAACAATTTCTCAAATTCCTCTCTTGATATCTGAACATCTTTTTTTATAATTTTATTTAATAATCCTCTATCTAACTTTTCTCCAGGATGATTTGGAACAACAGTAGTCCTTCCGTCAATATGTCTTAAAAACATATGGCTGCCCTCTTGCCTAATAACACTAAAACCAATCTCATCAAGAATCTTTATTAACTGCACAGCTGTAAGTTGCGGAAGCTTAGGCATCTAAACCTCCACTTTTTGTATTCCAATAAATATATCTCTCAACTCAAAACCGCCCATCTCCTTTAAATAAAGAGAAATTGCTTCCTTAGTCCTCTTAATCAGCTCGTCCATACTCCTGGCCTGCGTGTGACAACCAGGAAGTCCGACTACTTCAGAAATTAAATACCCATCTTCGCCTTTCTCTATAATCACATTAAACTCTGTCATAATATCTAGCATCAAATAAGGTTTATAATATTTTCTAATCCCCCCGCCAAGAATCGAACTTGGGATCTTCCGGGAACTGCTCCCAAAAAACCATCAGGCCTATCGCGCGTCATCCTCGTCCAAATGGAACGTCAGCGCTAAGTTCTACAGCCGGACGCTCTAACCACTGAGCTACGAGGGGCTTATTGTAAAAC
>CAYIAU010000118.1:0-1889 GCA_964361465.1 Candidatus Woesearchaeota archaeon | reverse complement strand
TGATTAAAAGTAATCCATAAGTGTCTAGGGCATTCCAATCCTAAGATATACTTTGATTTTGTAAGTACTGGGCTCATGTATAGTTTAGAAACGTTAGATTATTTATAAATAGTAAGGTTTATCCATCATCTGTTATCGCGACAGAGAGTCCAATAGCAACCTTTATATAACTCTCCAACTAAATAAAATTATGTCCTTAATAATCTGGCTCCTCCTCGGAATCCTCGCCCTAATAATTCTTATGTTCATTTACTACTTCAATAAGTTTGTCATCTTAGGCAACAGGATAGACAACTCTCTCTCGCAGATAGACGTCCAGCTAAGAAAACGAGCCGATTTAGTTCCGAATCTTATCACCATCGTCAAAGGCTACGCAAAGCACGAGGCAAAAATAATGAAAGAAGTCACAGAAGCGCGGAAGCACCTCTTGTCTGCATCAAACATCCAAGGAAGAATCAAAGCAGGCTCAGAACTGCAAAACGCACTCAAATCAATCTTCGCAATAGCTGAAAACTACCCTCAATTAAAAGCAAACGAAAATTTCTTGCATCTCCAAACAGAACTCGCCGCAATTGAAGACAAAGTGGCATATTCCCGTCAATATTACAACGACTCTATACTCTCATACAACAACGCTACAAAAGTTTTCCCTGGAGTTATGTTCGCTCGCATTTACAACAGGCAGCCAAAAGAATTTCTCCAAATCCCGGCAGAGGCAAAAGCAGTTCCGAAAGTTGAGTTCTAAAATGGTAGAGCAATTAACTCTTCCAATTCAAAATTTCAGCGAGCCGATATCAAAAAGATCTATAAAAAATCCAGAACGCTGGTCCAAATACGTCGCGACCTTCAATATGCGCCTAGTAAGAATAATCGACGAAACACAAGGAGAGCTGGAAGGAATCTTGGAAGCAAGCGAGCAAGCCAAAGACTATGACTGCAAAACCTCCTGCTGCCTTATAACAGAAGACAACCAAAGAAAAATCCTTTCCTATAAAAATATTAAAAGCTTCGCAGTAAATTCCTGTCCAATAAGAGGAGAAATAAAACCTTACCAAAGCAAGGCTTTTCCCTAATAATACAAAATCCAAAACCAAATCGCTAAATTTTATATACTATCCTCTCTACTCTAATAAATGGCAGAACGCTTATCATTCCACACTCAAATCCAGAAAAACAAGCTGAAGTCAGTCCTGCTCATAATAGTCATCTTCATCTTCTTCATACTTCTCGGCTACTTAATTTCACTGGCGCTTGACCCTGGCTATTTCTTCATAATAATGATTTTCGCGACTATTTTTTCATTAATCTACATTCTGATAAGCTATCACAACTCTCATAAGATTGCTCTCGCTTCTGTCAACGCAAAGCCCGCAAGTCCAACAGAACACAGGGATTTTTTCCACGCCGCGGAAAATATGTCACTTGCCTCCGGCTTGCTAATGCCAAAACTTTATGTGATGGAATCAGAACAGATAAACGCCTTTGCTTCAGGAAAAAATCCGCAAAACGCAGTCATCGCCGTGACAACAGGCGCGCTAAAAAAACTAAACAAGCAAGAGCTTGAAGGAGTCATCGCGCACGAAATGTCCCACATTGCAAACTATGACATAAGATTTATGACTTTAGTCGCAGTCCTCGTCGGTTTAATTTCAATCATCGCGCAGATTTACTTAAGAAGTTTATTCTTCTCTTCACTCTCAGGAAACAGAAGAGAAAACAAAAGCGGAGTGATAATCATAATCGCCTCAATCATTGCTGCAATTCTCGCTCCAATTTTAGCCCACCTTGTTTCATTAACAATATCACGAAAAAGAGAATTCACCGCAGACGCGACAGCTGTAAAATTCACTCGTTATTCCCCAGGACTAAAATCAGCTCTCCAAAAAATC
>CAYIAU010000117.1:0-1911 GCA_964361465.1 Candidatus Woesearchaeota archaeon | reverse complement strand
CAATACTGAATATAATCCTGAGCAGTTTCCAGGGCTTGTTTTGAGGATTAAGAAGCCGAAGTCTGCGGTTTTGGTTTTTTCTTCTGGGAATTTGGTTTGCACAGGGACGAAGAGTGTTGCGCAAGTCAAGGAAGTTATTTCTCAAGTGATTAAACAGATTGGGAAGATAGGCGTTAAGATAACTGATAAGCCGAAGATAACTGTTCAGAATATTGTCGCTTCGGGCGCGATAGACTTGAATTTGAATTTGAATGTTCTGGCTTTGCAGTTGGAGAATACAGAGTATGAGCCAGAGCAGTTTCCAGGGCTTGTGTATAAACTTGTTGATCCGACTGCCACTTTCCTGCTTTTTTCCAACGGAAAGCTTGTTTGCACAGGGACGAAAAACAAGCAGCAGCTTGAGGAGAGCATGAGGCAGTTGAATCGGAATATTAAAGAGGTTAGCGGGAAGTAATTAGATTTTTAAACATAGATTATTGATAATTTTTATGACAAATGCGAATTGCGTCAGGAGAATTGTTGATAGGTATGCTGAAAATATGAATTCCTTTGGAGAGAGAATTGATATAGAAATTTGCTATATGTCTTTGGATTTGTGCTATTATATTCCTGTGATGCTGGAGAATAAGAACTCAGAGTGCGGTGATGAAGAGAGGAGTGCTTTGGAGTATGCAATTAAGGAATTAGACAAGGGAATTGGTTTAATGAGAAGCGAGAGTCATAAGGAGAGAGTTAGAGAGAGAAGAGAGGAAATTGTGCGATATTTATCACGATGATTTTTACATATATTTAAAAGCGAGGCGATTTTGAATTGGTGGCGATTAGCGAGGGAAAATGAGAAAAATTGTTCGGAAATCAAGGAGATTGCGAGAGATTAAAATTTATCTAAAAGGGAAAGGAGTTAGGAGCAAGGAAGTTAGAAAAATTGTTTAAGTTTTTCCATTTTCAGTTGATATTGAGACATATGCGCTCCCAACAAGATGAGGAGCTTGAGTGAAGACAGCTATAAGTTACTCCCAAATAATTACAAAAGAGAAAGATATAAATACTCTTTATTTCTGGAGATTTTATGACAATTAAGACAGAACCAATAATAGAAGGAAGGTTTAACTGGATTGCTCCTCGAGTTAGAACTTCTTTCGTTAAAGGAGAAGACGCAGAAGCAATTTATGAGCATATAAAAGATTTAGACTTGGGAAATGTTTGGTATGATGGAAAGACAAAAACTCTAAAGGGCTCTAATCCTTTCATGGCTGCGAGAATTGACACTTTGTTAAGAGAAAAAGGGATAAGAGTTCTGACTTTATATGATTTATCAAGACCAGAAGTAATGCAGATGATTGAAGGCAATTGCTATTCAGATACTCCTGCTTTTGTTGCGAGAAGCCATAAAGACTCAGATTTTCCAGAAAACCGGTCTTTACTTAAGCAGATAATCTCAATTGTAGAAGACAAGCAGGGAAAAGTAAACTTTCCATTTCTTGTAAGGGGCTTTGACTCTCAAGAAAGATATAGAATAATTCCAAGAGACGACTTTGGAGTTGTAGAAGATGAAAGACTTGATGGGAAATATGACGGAGAGCGGTTTAACGAAGTAGATAAAAAGGGCCTTCCAATTTTTGTTAAATCTGGAAAGAGAATTTGGCAAGCGAAGGAGAAAGGTCTTTCCGGATTGTTTTCGTACGGGGGCTTAGACCGGAACTCCAACAACGGCAACTTATCCAATTCGAACGACAATGGTCGGGTGGTTCTTCTTTCTGGCGAAGCCAGCGGTCAAAATTTTGAAGCACAACTAAAAAAGTGAATACGAACTCCAAATGGATTATCCAAAGATAAAACCACATTCTTTAGAGTGGGGATAAAGCTTGGTTTTATCTTAGTCTCACAAAGTTCAAACATACTCAAGAACTT
>CAYIAU010000116.1:0-1915 GCA_964361465.1 Candidatus Woesearchaeota archaeon | reverse complement strand
AGCAAAATTAAAAATCCCTTTCATAGAAATAGACACGCGCTCCAACTACTTAAACAAAGTAATAAATCCTATGATAAACTCATACGCGAAAGGCCTAACTCCAAACCCAGACACATATTGCAACAAGATAACAAAATTCCCAGCGCTCTGGAAAGAAGCAAAAAAACTCGGCGCAGATTACATCGCAACAGGACATTACGCAAGAGTCAAAAAAACAAACTCCGGCTTCCAGCTCCTCGCAGGAAAAGACAAAACAAAAGACCAATCCTACTTTCTCTATCAACTCTCCCAGTCAACTCTCTCGCACACCCTCTTCCCCAATGGCAATCTAAAAAAAACAGAAACAAGAGAAATAGCGAAGAGGAATAAATTCCCAAACTGGAACAAGAAAAGCTCAACAGGAATCTGCTTCATAGGAAAAAAAGATATGAAATCCCTTCTGAGAGCAAACATTCCTGAGAAGCAAGGCCCTGTCATAGACGCAGAAGGAAAAGAAATAGGAACTCATCCCGGAGCACACTTCTTCACAATAGGCGAAAGAATCGGCGAGCGCCATAACGTTATAATCAACAAGAAATACAAAAACAAAACAAAGCTCTACGTCGCAGAAAAAAAAGCCAACACTCTCCTCGTCGCGACGAAAAACTCCCCTCTCCTAAAAAGAAAAAAGATAACTATAAAATCAATGCGCCTAATTAATCCCAAAGAGCCAATTCCAAAAGATAACATCAAAGCACGAATAAGACACCTCGGCTCTCTCCTCCCCGGGAAACTAAAAAAACAAAAAAATAAATACATCTTCACTCTGAAAAAACCAACAGAAGCACTCGCAGAAGGCCAGGCAATCGTTCTCTATCACAAGCAAAAAGTCATCGGCGGCGGCGAAATGCTAAAACTTAAATAATCCCTGCCCTTGAGCTAAGTATGGAACTAGACTCTGCAATCAAAAAAAGAAAATCAGTGCGCTCATTCAAGACAAAAAAGCCAAGCTGGAAAGATATTTTAGATGCAGTAGACTCAGCTCTCCAATCTCCGTGCGCAGGCGGGCATTATCATCTGCACTTCATTCTCGTGGAAAACCCAAAGACAATAAAATCACTTGCCTCACTCTGCGAACAGCACTGGATTTCAGAATCAAGCTTTCTAATCGTCGTCGCTTCTGACGACTTAAATCTTGAAAATCTATATGGAGAAAGAGGAAGAATCTACTCAAGACAGCAAGCAGGAGCAGCAATCGAAAATCTCCTGTTAAAATTAACTGACCTCGGCTTGTCCTCCTGCTGGGTCGGCTCTTATACTGACGAGCAAGTTCGCTCCCTTCTCAAAATCCCGGCGCACATCCAAATAGAAGCAATTATTCCCGTAGGATACGAAAAACCCTCAGCAGAATCCTCAAAAAGAAAAAAAAGAAATCTGGAAAATCACATTTTCTGGGAATCCTGGATGACAACAAACCGCCCGACAAAATTCCCAGAGCTTCCCAAGCAAGTAAATTAATAATCGCTCAGGTTTCTTGCTAAAAAATAAAATGCCACAAAACCTTCGGCTTTAACCCAGCACTGAAGTGCGGGGCCTGTTAGTGGTTTTGTGACCGCAGGAGAAATCCTCGCTAATCACAAAGTTCTTGAGTAATACCACACACTAAAGTGTGTGGTTTGTTTGAACTTTGTGAGACTAAGATAAAACCAAGCTTTATCCACACTCTAAAGAATGTGGTTTTATCTTTGGATAACCTCGGATTAAAACCTTCAACTCGGAAAGTTGAATGAGTCAGAGATTCTCAATCTCTGAATCCGAGGATTTCTACGAGCGTTGAAATATGACAGAAAGCAGTCATTTATATCACGTAGAATGTATCAGAGATCACAAAGTTCTTGAGTAATACCACACACTAAAGTGTGTGGTTTGTTTGAAC
>CAYIAU010000115.1:0-1922 GCA_964361465.1 Candidatus Woesearchaeota archaeon | reverse complement strand
TCAGCATTCTTGAGGTCTCACAACACAGAGAACCTTCGGTTCTCTGGGCCATCAAAAGCGAAGTTCTAAAAACCCTTATTTTCTTTTTGTTTTATGGAAATAGAGTACGAGGCTACTTTTGAGAATGTTGATAAGGATGAAATAAGGAAGAGACTAAAGAAAATAGGAGCTAAATTGGTAAAGCCCGAATTTATACAAACAAGGGTTGTTTTTCATTTGCCTGAAGGAAATGAAATAAATGGGGGATGGATTAGGGTAAGAAATGAAGGCGATAAAATTACAATGAGTTTGAAAATAGTTGATGGAAATAAGATTCATAATCAGAAAGAGGTTTTTCTGATTGTTGATAGTTTTGAAAATGCCGAATCTTTTCTAGTTAATGTTGGATGCAAGAGGAACGCTTATCAGGAGAGCAAGAGAGAGTTATGGAGATTTGATGGGGCGGATATAACTATTGATGAATGGCCTTTTCTTGAGCCTTTTGTTGAGATTGAGGGAAAGTCAGAAGAGAGTGTTAAGAAGATAGCTGGAAAGTTAGGATTTGATTATTCTAAAGCTTTATTTTGTTCGGTTGATACTCTTTATAATATGAAGTATGGGGTTGCTGAGGAGATAATTAATAATAAAACTCCAGAGATAAAATTTGATGGGAAAAATCCTTTCATATAAATTTATTACCTAAACTTCAAACACACGCAAGAGGTTTGTTATGATAAGAAAAACTTGGAGAGGTTGAGTGAAGCAAGAAAAATTGCAAAGGTTTTTAAAGAAGTGTTTGAAAAGAATTGTATGAAAAACAAATATAAGAGGGAGAGTGATGATGCTGAGGATATTGTGAATTCTTCGGGCGATGTTTCAGAAGAGAAGAATTCTGGCGTTTACAAGGGAGCTTCACAAGGGAATGAGTTTGTAGAAATTCCGATAGGAAAATTTTTGGGCAGTTTCAAATTGGAGAAGATGAGGCAGAATCCGTGGGTTTTGGTTTCACTTGTCTTGATTGTTGTTTTGATAATTGTCGCTTTCACTGGTTTTGGCGGGGGCGTTACTGCGGGCGTTGTTGACGAGTCTAACGCAGGCAGGAACTTGATTGATTTCATTAACGCAAACAGCGCGGTGGAGGGGCCTGTGAGTTTGGTTTCTGTTGAAAAGCAGGGAGCGTTGTATCTCGCGATTGTAAATGTTGATGGAGAGGACGTGCCTGTTTTTGTCACGTTAGATGGGAAGTATTTGATTACGAATCCGATTCCTATTTCTGGTGTCGGTGGAGTTGAAGGGGGAGATTCTGTTTCGGGCGGAGCTGCGACGAGCGGCGGGGCTATTGATGAGATTGAGTTGGGAGATGCTCCTGTTGAGGGAGAGGAGAACGCGCCTGTAACAATTGTTGAGTTTAGTGATTATCAATGTCCGTTCTGCGGGAAGTTTTATTCTGAGACATTGGGATTGGTAGAAGAGAATTATATTTCTACTGGGAAGGCAAAGCTTGTGTTTATGGACTTTCCTATCGCTTCAATACATCCAATGGCGCAGTCAGCTGCTGAAGCTACTCGGTGCGCTGGCGAGCAGGGCGGAGACGAGGCATACTTCAAGATGCATGACAAATTGTTTGAGAATCAAGCTTCGTTAGGAGAAGATAATTACAAGAAATGGGCGCGCGAGTTGGGATTGAAGGGCGAAGAGTTTGACGAGTGCTTTGATTCTGGGAAATTTAATTCTGATGTGCTTGCTGATTTGAATTATGGGACTTCGCTTGGGGTTACAGGGACGCCTGCGTTTTTTGTGGGGAATGCGGAGAGCGGATTTAGGTTGATAAGTGGCGCGCAGCCGTATGGAGTTTTTGAGCAGGCGATTGAGGCGGCTTTGGCTTAGAGTTTTATCTTAGCTTCAAGAACACTCATAAATTCGTGTTCTTGACAGCCATCAAG
>CAYIAU010000114.1:0-1967 GCA_964361465.1 Candidatus Woesearchaeota archaeon | reverse complement strand
AAAGTTCTTGAGGAGTTCAAACTACTCAAGAACTTTGTGATTTTATCAAGATAGGATGTAAATAATTTGTGAGAGTTCAAATAATTGTGCTGGTTTGCTAAACATTTTTAAGTTTGGTGTTATTAGTAGGCATATGAAATTTTACTTATTTGTATTGGTGATTGTTATGCTGGCTTTTGTGCCAGTTGTTGACAGTGCGGATTCTACTGATGTTATCGCGAGGGCAATTAATTTATCTGGAGAGATTAGGGGGAATTATTCTATTTCTGGCGAGATTAGATTTGTTTCAGGAGATATTAAAGTGGGAAATGCAGAGACAAGACGATATCCATCTGGAGATTACGTGATTATACTTGACGACGAGCAATTAAGTTCTGTTAATGACGAGGAGCTGAAAGGATTGTTGGCTCACGAGATGGTGCATCTGGAAGATTATTCTGCAATGAGCTTGGTTGGTGTTGGATTCTTGGCTTTGCGATATGTTTTCTCAGACGATTTCAGGAAGAATTATGAGAGGGCAACTGATATTAGGACAATAGAGAAGGGATTTGGAGAAGAGCTGCTTGCTTTCAGAGAGTATGACTTTGAGATTGCAAACGAGGAGGAAGCCATTGTTTTGAGGGAGAATTATCTTAGTCCTGAGGAGATTAGGGGAGCGATTGAATAACTTTCACTTCTTACAAAGCATCAAGTTTAAATACCTTGTTTTGTGTGTGATATTGTAAAACGTGTATAGAGAATTTTGCAAAGCACAAAATTCTCTAAAGGAATAGGGGCTTTGCCAATCTATTTCTAAGATATACTATGAAAAAGTTTGAAGAATTGGGCCTTGATGAAGGGCTTATGAGAGTAATTAGAGAAATGGGTTTTGAAAACCCCAGTGAGATCCAAGAGAAAGCTATACCTTTGGTGCTAAAGAGTGAGGATGTTATTGGAAAGAGTGCGACTGGCTCTGGGAAGACATTGGCTTTTGGCGTCGGAATTATAAAAAAAGCTGTAAGAGGACAAGGAGTACAAGCTTTGGTTTTGGTGCCGACGAGGGAACTGGCTGAACAAGTAAGCGGGGCGTTGAAGGAGTTTTCAAAGAATCATGGCTTGAGGATTCAGAAAGTATATGGGGGAGTTGCAATCTCCGGACAGATTGAAGGCATTAGGAGAGCAGAAGTTGTTGTGGGGACGCCGGGAAGAATCCTGGACCATCTTGAGAGAGGAACGCTTGAATTGAAGAAAATGAAGATTCTTGTTCTTGACGAGGCAGACAGGATGGTCGATATGGGCTTTTTGCCGGATGTTGAGCGAATCATAAGCGCGTGCCCGAAGGAAAGGCAGACTTTGCTTTTTTCAGCTACGATAACGCAGGATGTTGAGCATATTGAAAAGAAATATATGAGGAATCCTAAGTATGTGAGCGTTCAGTCTTATGTTGATGCGAGCAAGTTAAAGCAGTGCTATTATGATGTTCCGAGCTATCTGAAGTTTTCGCTTCTGCTGAGTTTTATAAAAAATGAGAAGTCAAATTTAGTTATGGTGTTTTGCAACACGCGGCAGAATGTTGAGATGGTTGCGCGGAATTTGAAGAGGTTTGGAGTGAATGTGATGGCGATTCACGGCGGGCTGACGCAGGACAGAAGAAACAGGGTTATGGAAAAGTTTCATGGCGAGGACACGCACGTTTTGGTTTGCACTGATGTTGCTGCGAGAGGATTGCATATAGATAATGTTTCGCACATTTACAATTATGATATACCGAAGAGCAGCAACGATTACATACATAGGATTGGGAGAACTGCCCGCGCTGGCAAAGAGGGGGAAGCGATTAGTTTGGTGTCGAGCAGAGACTATGAGAATTTTGCGAAGGTTAAGGAGGACGAATCCCTGAATATTGAGAGAAAGGAAATTCCGAAAATAGAAATTGTGAAGCCGAATTTTTCTGGCGAGGGCAAGTTTGATGGAGAGGAGTTTAAGAG
>CAYIAU010000113.1:0-2009 GCA_964361465.1 Candidatus Woesearchaeota archaeon | reverse complement strand
CATTCTTGATGGCTGTCAAGAACACGAATTTATGAGTGTTCTTGAAGCTAAGATATATTACAACTCCCTGTTGAACTCTTGGAGTTGCAATACTTGAGAAAGCAAAGCTTTCTCATTAAAACCAAGCTTTATCCACACTCTAAAGAATGTGGTTTTATCTTTGGATAAACCCTTACTTTTCCGATGCTCCTCAAGAATGTTTTATGCGTTCTTGAGGCATCCGAGAAGTAAACTTCTTGGTGTTTCTAAAAGCTCTTCAAGTAACCGCTAACGAGAATCATAAGCAACTTCCAAAATTCTCCTGACTGCTGTATGAAAAACAGCGTGAAATATTCTCTCCTCATTGGAAACTCTTTTCCCAGAAGTCGCTCGTATCTTCATATGCAAATCAACATAAACTCCATCATCAGCACCACTAGAAACACTAACGCTCTCTAAAACACCAGCATATTTCCTCGGCACATTTAAACTCTTAAGAAAGCCTTCAAAATCACTTAATTCCTCATAATTTCTGTCCACAACAATTCTTATTAGAGAATCTCCATCTACAAAACTCAGTCTATATCCCCCATGAGCAGTTAGCTGATTCCCCTCAACTCCAAAAACGCCCCCAGCGAAAGTTGAGCTCCCTACTTTGCTTTTCAGATGCTCTGCGGTTTGTTTGGCTAAATAATGACTAATATCTCTCCTTGTCATAACTCTCTCCCTCAATCCACATTAAAAACGATTTATATACTCTACTACATAGTTCCAATTACTACTATCAACAAGTTTAAATAAAAACCTCTCCTTCCACAACTATGTCAGCAAAAAAAACAATCGTCCTAAGTTTCGGCGGCTCGTTAATCGTCCCTGAAAAAATAAATTATAGCTTCCTAAAAAAATTCCGCTCCACTCTGAGAAGACAATACAAAACTCACAAATTCGTCGTCGTTTGCGGCGGCGGAGTAATCGCAAGAAAATACATCTCTGTCCTGAAAAAAGCAGGAAGCTCAAAAAGGCAGTTATCACTCGCAGGCATAAGAGCCACTCGGGAAAACGCAAAATTTATGACGCAATTCTTTGGCAAAGAAGCAAACGACTCTCTGCCAAGAGACATGACTCAAGTCAAGTCAGCTCTCGCAAAAAACTCCATAGTCCTCTGCGGCGCGCTTCGCTATCAAGAAAACTCAACATCAGACGAAACAGCAGCAAGACTAGCCAATTATCTAAAAACAGATTTCATAAACATAACAAATGTCGCCGGCTTGCACACATCAAACCCAATAAGAAACAAAAAAGCAAAGCTTATACCGAAGATAACTTGGAAAAAATTTGAGGCGCGCGCCAAAAGAATAAAATACAAGGCAGGACAAAACTTTGTCCTTGACCAGCGCTCTGCAGCACTGATAAAAAATCACAAAATAAAAACCTACATAATCGGCCCAGATCTCTCCAACCTAAAGGAAATACTCAAAGAAAAAAAATTCAAGGGTACTTTAATCTATGGTTGAAATAATAAACACAACTAAAATAGAGCAGGCAAAAAAATTGATAAAGAACTCAAAACAGCCCATAATGCTCCAAGCCCAAAACTATGAGTTTAATAGAAAAATTCTGGAGTATGGAAAGTTCTAAGTCCTTCTAAACCCAAAACAGCTCAATCATATCCTCGCAAAAACAGCGGCTAAAAATAATGTATCAGTCGGCTTTGACTTGTCAGAACTCCCAACAGATAAAAAAGAAAAAGCACAATTCATATCCAAACTAATAGAAGCGATAAAAACCTGCAGAAAATCCAAAACTCAAATAAAGCTCCTAAACTCAAAAGACAAAAAAGACGCCTTCTCTTTCCTAATATCTCTCGGCGCCTCAACAAGTCAAGCCAAACAGGCAATAAGCTAATAAATCTCCTTTTCTTAATAAAGTAATGAGAAAAATAAATATCTGGGACGTTCTATTTTGGATAGGAATGGTCACAAAACCCTTCGGGTTTTAACCCCGCACTAAAGTGCGGGGCTTGTTCGTGG
>CAYIAU010000112.1:0-2065 GCA_964361465.1 Candidatus Woesearchaeota archaeon | reverse complement strand
AACACAGAGAACCTTCGGTTCTCTGGGCCATCAAGAACTTTCAGTTCTTGAGGAGCCCAAACAAAAGGCAAGGGCTTTGTGATAACTAAATAAGATTAGCCCAAACCACTCAACTGATTTAAAACGGCGGCGGCATCGGCGTAGGACGCGTCCCAATCTCCGGCTCTCTAACAATAAAATCGCCAATCGGCCTTGAATATTTGCTCTTCCCAATTCTCACCTTCCCTTTAGAAATCAAATGCTCAGCGTTGCTGCAAAACACTCCATAATCTCTTCCTCCCTCTCCAAAATCAGAAACACTTCCTAATCTAACCATGTTAACATTCTTCGTAACGATAAATGAATCACTAAGTTTCCCTCTCACATTCACAAAAAGCTCTCTAAAAGAACGCCCAGCAAGAAAACCACCATCATCTCCAGTACTATAAACTCCATCTGCTCCAGGATTCCAAAGAACAAAAATACTGCTCTCCATAAAGTTTCCAAAAACATTTACTCTCTCTAATGTCGCAGAATTTAAAGAGCTCTGAATAACAGAATCTTCAACATTTCCCCTAACGCTAAAATATTTTGTATACTGCCCAAGCCCAATCTCACTCCCATTCAAATTCCCCAGAACAGAATACTGATAAAAAGCCCCAATTTCTGAATTAGAAACATTTCCCCCTGATAAAAATTTTCCTTCTTTAAACCCCGCATCTCTCTCAATCTCAGAGTTGCTAACACCAGTCTTGGAATAAAATGAGTCCAGTTTTCCGGAAAAAATATCAGCTCCATTGACATTATTTGCAAGAAACTTTCTAGTTCTCCCAGCTTCATAATCTCCATTAAACTGATCAACTTTAAAGCTCCCCACAGAACCAAGATTAACTCTTGCTCCATCAAAAACATCATCCAAACTCACACTCTTAACCTCTCCTAAAATATTAACAATACCTCCATCTTCAACATCACTATCTCTTGCATTTAAGCTTCTCAATCCATTTACAGCATCCAATCTCTCAATATCTGCCGCACCCTTTATCATCAAAGAAACTCGCTCACCTCCTCTAATCTCCATAAACAAATCTTTTCCAGAATCAAGCTCCCAGCTTCCTTGAACCCCTCGCCCCAATTTAACCTCCACAGCTCCAGCATCCCCAGTATAACTAAATTTCCCGCCATAAGGAATCTCATTAACTTAAGCTCCGTCTAAAAAATCTCGCTCTTCCAACTTTTCTAATCCTTTCCATTCCATTTTAAATAAAACTGCACTGATTATTTGAATGCAGGTTATAACCAACTCCTGGTATCAATCTTGACACGCCGCAATAGCAGTAATTATATCCCCCGACTCCAAAACCACAATATTCTGCACCGCTGAAATATTGAACTCCGCTGCAAGAGCCAACTCCCTGCACAAACCTCAGCGGCTCTTCTTTAACTTGGCACTGCCCTTTCACGTCGGCAAAATTCACTTCCTTGCTCAAAGCGCCAATCAAATTCTCTCCTTGTTTTATCCTCCCGCTCCCCAAATATCCAATCTCATTGCTCTCCAGCTCCTCCCCCTCCAAAGTAAATAAGCAAGAATTTAACACTCTTATAAAATATCCCTGTCCTGGATACAAAGGAGAATTTTTGTCAAGGCAGACATAAGCTCCGTCGTCAGGATTCAAATAAGCAAGATTATCTCCTGCGCAAACACTTCCTGTTCCTCCTTTCAATATCGCGCAATTAGAATCCAGCTCGTTAAATTTCACGCTTCCTCCAACAGGCTTCAAAGGAAGAGAGAACACGCTTCTCCCAGCAGGAAGATTAATCGTCATTTCCTTTCCTTTGCATTCGCCATTTGAACATCCAAACGCCCCGCACTCCTGAACTTTCTGCCTATCCAAATTGCTATTGCTGAAACAAGAGCCCGAAGAGCATCCTTTATCTATGCAATTCCTTTGCTTGTAGACATCATTATCAAAACATAAATTAGCCCCAAAACTTCCACAGCTATCTCCCCCACACTCTAATTTTTTCTGCAGGTTGTCGCTCTGCGAACAAGAAGCACTAGGAGTCCCTGCGTTATTACACACAA
>CAYIAU010000111.1:0-2104 GCA_964361465.1 Candidatus Woesearchaeota archaeon | reverse complement strand
TTGAAACAACGCCCAAAGTCAGATAACAAATCGCAATCCTCGCGCCCGCCTCAATCGCCTCCTTCAAGTCCTTGAACTTGCAAAACTTCTCCTTCGCAATCTCTCCCGCAATCGTCAGCGCAACAGCCGGCTCCAAGCTCCCAAATTCCTTCTCCAGCTCCAAAATTCTGTTAACAATTTTTTTGTCATTAATTTGCGGATATAAAGTGGAAATCAGCCCTACAACCCTCTCAGCCAAAGAAGTCGCAACAGGAATCTCCACGTCGCTGACAGGGTCAATCCCCTTCGCCCGCGCCCGCCTCGCAAAACCATAAGCTTTCTCAACGCTCTTTTCAATTTCGTTGAAGTATTTATCAATTTTCATATTGCCCTTCTCCAAATTGATAAATGCTCAAGAACTTCGTGTTCTTGTTGTATTCATTTATTTTCATCTTCACCCTCCAAAAAATCATAAACCTTCAGCTCCCTCGTCTTCAAATTCAAAACCGGAACTTTCCCAGGATCCGGCTCATTCCCTATCTTCTCCTCAAAATCTGTCTGTGACTGCCAGCAGCTCCCGGTAATTATCAAAACCCCGTTGTAATTATCAATGTCAAGTCTATGCACCTCTCCTGTGCACAAAACATCAGGCACCTCACTTATAACCATAGGATCCTTCTCTCTATCAGGAATATAAACAACTTCTCCGTGGCTCGGCGCCAAATGCCTCCTCTTCAGCAAATGCCTCACTGCCTTCGCAGGACATCTGTGTGCTTTCATCTCCCTCAACTCCTTCACTCCGTTAATCAAAGAGTGCAGACTCGCGCCGTGATACATCAACACCTTAAACTCCTTATCCTCCTCTCTCAATTTCACCATCGTCGGATTAGTCACCAAAACCAGATTCTCAATCTCATAAAGGGGAGCAGCATACCTCCTCGGAATAATCGGCTGCGGCTCTGCAACTCTCGTCGCATCGTGCTGCCCCGGACACATAAAAATCGTTATCCTCTTAGGAATCCTCTTCAAATACGAAGCAAGAACAGAATACTGCTCCTCCATCTTCTTCAAAGCCAGAACTTCTTCCTGCCCTGGAAAAATCCCAACACCATCAACATTGTCCCCCACAAAAAAAATATATTTTATCTTCCTCGCACCCTCGTCGTCTGAATTTATCCACTCCAAAAATTTCTCAAAGCTCTTCCCCAAATGCCTATCACTTCCACAATGCAAGTCACTCAAAAAAGCAGCCCTTATATCCTCGTCAAATTTCGTCTTCTCCTGTAAAAAAGCGTCCGGCCAAAAAATCTCGTGAACAAAAATCATATCCCTATTCCCCGACGCCTTCACCCCAACAACATCATCAAGCTGCAGCTCGCTCGCCTTCTCAAACAATTCCCCATTGTCAAACTTCACAAGCCCGCTAATCTCTCCCGTCAAATCCTCAAACTTTATTATCAAATTCTTGTTCTTCGTAATCCTTTTCTCGCTTACAATTCCAATAATGCTCAAGCTCTGTCTATCGTTCCCTATTTTATTGATAGCAATCAAATTATGCTGCAATTCCATTCGAGACATTAATATCCTCTGCAGCTCCTGATACCTCGCCCTGAAATGCCCGACAAAATCCCCAACCTCAAGTTTCTTATCAAGTTTAGTATCTGAATAAAAAACCCTAAAGTCCTGATTGCTTCTCTCAACACTCTTCTCAATTTCAGGTACCTCAATCCTCTGCCTTTCAACTTCCAACTTCAGCCCCATCTTCACAAAAACTTTCTCAATAATTCCCTTATCTTCCCCGCCAAGTTTCGAAACAAATTCCCTCACAAACTCAAAGTTGCTGTTCAAAACACTCTTCGTTATCAGCTTCTGCCCGCTGTATCTCTCCAAGCTGTCCAAAAACTCCCGCGCCTTTTTCGCGTCATGAAAACTCTCAACTAAGTCAATAACATCTTTCCCAAGCAAAAGCCCTTTCTCTCTAACTACTTTTAAAATCTCATCATCCATTTCAGTTCTCCTACAACCCCAAACTCCCCGCTAAAATCTCGCGCGCGTTCTGCCGTTTCGCCTTAGCCAAACGTAATTTAATCGCCCGCGGGCTCCCCGGCCGCCCCTGTGGAATAAC
>CAYIAU010000110.1:0-2135 GCA_964361465.1 Candidatus Woesearchaeota archaeon | reverse complement strand
ACCACACACTAAAGTGTGTGGTTTGTTTGAACTTTGTGAGACTAAGATAAAACCATGCTTTATCCACACTCTAAAGAATGTGGTTTTATCTTTGGATAAAAACCCAACTCATCCTCTCCTAAACCTAAAAGCCACTCCCTCGCCAATTTTCTCCCCGCTCCTCACAACATTAAAAATAGTATAAAAAACTCTCAAGAAAATCTCAACAAAAAGAACAGCAAGAAGAAAATAAACAATATAATTGAAAAGCCCTGAAATATTCCCGAGTTTTTTCAAAATGTTAGACAACTCAAACGAGCCAGGCATCAAAAGAAACACGCTAAGCGTGATGAAAGGAAACAGCTTTGCCAAATCCCTTGAAATCTCCTCATTCCAATAAGCAAGTATTCTAATCGCCAGCACAAGAGAAGCAGTCAGCATCAATATCTGAACAACTGTTCTCTCCGAAGCTATCAAAAAAATAAAAACAGAAAGAGCCATAAACCAGAAAAAAATCAGGACAGGCATCAAGACAACATACTCCAAAAGATAAAACGAAGTAGCAAGAAGTTTGCTCGTCACAGAATGCTCGCTCGTATTATACTGGCTCAAGTTCAAGCTGATTAAATTCCTCTGACTCAGCGACCTATAAAAATACCAGATGAACATAGAAATCCCAGCAATCAAAACCGCGATAATAAAAACATTCAACGCCTGCCTGACAGCAGAAGGAAAAGCTCCAAGCACACCGCTGTAAAAAGCCCCGATTCCCTCAGCAAAACTCTCTATCACCCCTGCCATTTTCAATAACGAACCCATTAAAATCACAAAGTTCTTGAGTAATACCACACACTAAAGTGTGTGGTTTGTTTGAACTTTGTGAGACTAAGATAAAACCATGCTTTATCCACACTCTAAAGAATGTGGTTTTATCTTTGGATAAGACAGAGCCGCTACAACAAAACGCAGCTTCTCAAATTTGTGTCCTATTTAAAAATTGGCTGTCCTATTTCACAAGACCAGCTGTCCTATTATTTTTACAAGGAATATTAATATTTAAATATGTCCAATCCCTTCCCTTCTCATGATAGACATCAAGTTGATAAGAGAATCCCCTGAAATAGTAAAAGAAAACATAAAAAAGAAATTCCAGAACGAAAAGCTCCCGCTCGTTGACAGCATAAAAAACAAAGACAAGGAATGGCGCTCCCTAAAAGCAGAACTGGACGCCCTCCGCCACAAAAGAAACAAACTCTCGCAGGAAATCAATCTGGCGAAAAAGTCAGGGAAAAACTCCTCCGCCCTGCTAAAAGAAGCAAAGCTGCTCCCAAAAAAAATTGAAGAAGCTGAAAAAAAAGCAGAAAAACTGCAGGAAGAAATCCTTGCCCAATTAAAGCAAATTCCAAACATAATCTCAAAAGACACTCCAATAGGCAAAGACGTATCCTCAAACAAGGTGATAAGAAAAGTCGGCAAGCTCCCAAAATTCAGCTTCCCTGTCAAAAACCACGTCGAGATCATAGAAGCTCTCGGCTTGGCTGACTTTGAAGCATCAGCAAGAGTCTCAGGCGCCGGCTTCTACTACCTAAAAAAAGAACTCGCCTTGCTAAACCAAGCGCTAATAAAATTCGGAATTGATTTTATGCAAAAGCAGGGCTACGAATATATAGAAACACCCTTAATGCTAAACGAAAGCTCAATCTACGCATCAATGGACAAAAAAGCAATAGAAGAATCAGTCTATTCAATAAAAGACGAAGACCTCAACTTGATAGGAACAGCTGAGCAGTCTCTCCTCGCCCTCCACTCCCAGCAAACTCTCCCCGAAGCACAGCTCCCAAAAAAATATTTCTCCTACTCTATGTGCTTCAGAAAAGAAATCGGCTCGCACGGCATAAACGAGAAGGGGCTCTGGCGAACGCATCAGTTCAACAAGATAGAACAATTCGTGTTCTGCACTCCAAAAGACTCCGAAAAGCTATATCTTGAACTTCTAAAGAACTCGGAAGAAATCCTAAAAAAATTAAAACTCCCGTATAGGGTTCTTGAGATATGTTCTGGAGACTTAGCAGACTGGAAGTACCGCTCCGCAGATTTAGAGGTCTATCGCCCTACGACAAAAGATTACGGCGAAGTAATGTCGCTAAGCAACTGCA
>CAYIAU010000109.1:0-2230 GCA_964361465.1 Candidatus Woesearchaeota archaeon | reverse complement strand
TCGGTTCTCTGGGCCATCAAGAACTGAAAGTTCTTGAGGAGTTCAAACAAACCACACACTTTAGTGCGTGGTATTACTCAAGAACTTTGTGATTCTTTCAAATTTTATCAAGTTTGTCCATTGCTGAAGATTTTCAGACGCTTTTTTGTCCAGCTCGCCTGAGGAAAGAAGGAGCGAGGGCATTTTTTCAGCTTGAGCTTTTTGGAGAGCGAGAGTTATGTCGTTTTCATTTATTTTTTTCTTGTCCTTTGCTATTAGATAAAATTCCTGCTTTCCGAAGAGGGTGTCTATTCTGACTATTGAGATGAACTCGCGTTTTTTTTCAGAGATTGTTTTTAGGAGTTCTATGTCTTTTGTCTTGAGATGCGATTTTATTAGAGACGAGAATTCGTATTCTGGCTTTGTTTTCTTGAGAGGGATTTTTTTAGGGGCAGGGCTTGCTGGTTTTTGCGCTTCTGTTATCTGGATTTGTTTGGTTATTGTTTTAGGGGGAGAGGGCTTTGATTCTTCTTTCTTGAGCTCGCGAAGTTTTTCCTGTGCTCGCGAAGTTTTTTCTGGAGCGATGAGCTGTTGGACTAGAGGTTTTACTTTTTCGTCTGGGAGAAGGAAATATTTCCAGAAGAGCTTTGATTCTTCTTTGATTCTTATTCTCAGGGGTATGGCAAAATCTTTTATTGCTCTTAAGGCGACTCTTATTACAGGAGATTGTTCTTCGTCGTTTAGTATTTCTGATTGTTTCAAAAGGGTGAAGGCTTCTTTTTCTCTGTTGTTAAGATGGGAGATGAAATTTTCCAATTGTTTTTCCTGCCCTTGCGAGAAGTAGAGAGGGGATGAGCCGACTTTCATATTTGAGAGGAAGAGTTTTTGTTCTGATTTTAGTTCTGAGAGGAGGGCGGAGGCTAAAATAGGTTCAAGGTTGAGAGCTCTTGCGATTTGGACAGGGAGGCAGGGACCTTTTAGTTTTATTGTTGATAGAATTCTTTCTTTATCGTTTTTCACCTTTTCTGTATCCTGCATGATTATTTTAGAGGGGGCAATGTTATAAAGATTATGATGTTCTTTTAGCTTAATAATCTTTATATAAGAATGTCTTTTCTATTTATTATCCAAAGATAAAACCACATTCTTTAGAGTGTGGATAAAGCTTGGTTTTATCTTAGTCTCACAAAGTCCAAACAAACCACACACTTTAGTGTGTGGTATTACTCAAGAACTTTGTGATGCCAATAATTAGGGTACACATGTCAAAAGACAGAATTATTGTTAGTTATCGTTTGGAGAGACCGAAGGATGAGTGTGACTTGTATGACGCAAGAGTTATTCCTTATATGTCTATTAGGGGCTTGGAGAGAGTTCCTGATGATATAAGAAGAGGAAATTTTGTTTGTGACGATACAGAGCACAAAACAAACCACTGCCTTTAGGCAGTGGACAATTCCTTCGGAATTGGTTTTGTCTCTGTCTCCCAAAGCCTAAATAAACCACGCACTAAAGTGCGTGGTAAGACGCAAGGGCTTTGTGATATTACTATTAAGGATGCTGGTGTAGTTAGGTTTTTCTTTAAGAGAACTCCAAAGAGTAATGGATGGTTTGAGGATATTCTCGGATCTTATTTACTGAAGTCTTTTGAGAGTTAGGGTTTTGTCCAGGCGATTTCGTAGTAGGAGACGTCAGATTCTTCATCGACGATTGCTATCAGGAGCTTCTTTTTTGTTGAGTGTGCGACTCTGTTTTTCGCTGTGAATTCGTGCCAGTTTAGTGCGTCTGATTCTTTTACAGTGTATAAAATCCAGCGGGCGTGGTCTTCGCCTGGCTTGACGCCCTTTTCATAAACTCTGAACTCTGCACCGAACTTAAGCGCTGTTTTTACTATATATCCTTTTTTTCTCAAGTCTGCGAATACCAAGAGTTTTGTTTCTATTTTTTTATCTATTTTTTTTGCTTTTTTAAGGAGCCGTTCTTCTGTTAATTCTTTCTTGTTTTGAATTATTGAGAGTTTTTTTTCTTGGGAGAGGAATAGCGCTTCGGCTAGAGAGTATTCTATCTTGCCTTGTTTTTTTTCGCCGAGACGGGATTTTTCGTATAGCGAGAAAGCTTCTGGTGAGCTAGATGTTATTTTCTCGCCGGAAAAGTGGGCTTGTATCATTTTTATTTTAGGTGAGGAGGATATTTAAAGATTCTTTGTTTTATACTTTTGCTCTTCTTAGGAGATTGGCGTTTGTGACGACGG
>CAYIAU010000108.1:0-2272 GCA_964361465.1 Candidatus Woesearchaeota archaeon | reverse complement strand
GTAAAATTACGGACCTTTTAGATAAAGTATATCCCAAAAAAACTAACGAAAGCGTTAATAAATAGACAGTTCAACGAAAATCTGGTATAAATGTAGGCGTGGATTGGGTGAGGAAGAAGGTTCTAATTTCTTCCAAGCCCCGCAACACAAGTTTTATAGCCTTAATTATTCACAAAGCATTAGAAATAATCGCGCCAGAGGATTATTAGAGGGAGCTAATGAGATTTACAAAAGCGTCTGCACGTTTTTGTGACTCGTCTCCTGGAAAAATACGAGGGTTTGTCTCTCGCCAAACTTCTCTACTTGCTGCATCAGCAAAAGAACTTCTCGCATCATCCTGTAGTGCAGCTTTCATCGCAGTCCAGTCATTGTTTTTTGCTTCTTCAATGGCATTTTTCCATTGAATAGCCATCTTGTCAGAGTCTTCAATCTCTTCTTGTTCTGGCTTTGGATCAATTAGACAATTCACTTTCCACCAACTTAATTGTGATGCTGCATAAATTAACGCATCTACTCTCGCTTCTGTAGGGGTTTTCTTAGATTGATATTTATTTTTAATAAGGGCATCCACTTCCATAATTTGCTTATGGAGAATAGGTCGAATTGGCTCGGGGCCTTTTTGACCTTCTAACTTATCCACAACAGTTAAAGTATATATCTTAACTCTGATTAAAACAAGATATTTGGCTATTTCTAATTCTTGATTTCTTCCAAGCCCCGCAACACAATTCTCAATGAGAAAGGCTAACTCCTAAAAAGAAAGCCTAAGACTTGTAATAGAAGGGGACGGGATACAGAAAGAATCTCTCCTGTTGAAACAGACACTGTTGCCTCGATTGGAAATGTAACAGGAATAAGATTTAGGAAACGGGAATCTTTTTGCCCTTTTACCTTAAAAACCGTTGTGCCTTGTTCTTGCGTCAATACCATTCCCTCACCGGGCATTTCTATTTCAACCTTATTAGCCAAAAGAGTTCCGCCTGCGACTGGAGTACCCTTTATTTCTATTCTTTGACCCAGAGCAAGATTTCCCTCAATTCTTGTCGCGGGAGAGCGGGTAAATGTAATCCCTGATACGACGATGGTATCATTCGTGATACTCTCAACGACTCCCTCAATTTTGACCTTTGGCTCCACTTTATCTTCAAGCTCTACTTTTCGTGCAACAAGAATTCCATTTTGGGGAATGCCCTTTACTTTAACACCGCTTCCAACGGTAATTGCTCCTTCAAGCTTGGTTGTGTTATTGATTGCAAATGTAACTTCAGAAACTATAATTTGTGAATCAGTTAGGCTTCCAACAAACCCTTCAACCTTCACTTCTGGTGTTTCTACTTCCTCTATCTCCTCATCTTCTACATCCTCCTCATCAATATCTTCCTCATCTTCCTCCGAAACATTCTGCCCTGCAACCCTATCCATGATGTTTGAGGCAAGAACGTTTTGTACCGCCACCTGTGGAAGCGTTTTTATTAAAACAGTACCTTGAGGGGTTGTAACTGAAAATTCACTGGTTTTGGGATCAAACGAAAGGGGGAAGTTCGTTAATGTAGAAGCACCTTTTGCACGAAGCTCAAAGCGGTCGCCGCGTGTGCGGATTTTGAGCTTAAATTCCTCTTCAGGGTTTTCAATTTCAGCTATTTGTGAGGAGGCAGCTGGATTTTCAACTGTAAACTCTCCTTGTAGTTGCCCTGTTTTTGTTTCAACTTTTACCCTTGTCTCCCCATCTTTTGTCTCAAATTTTATCCGACCATTTTGGGTTCGTATTTCTTGTTTGATGCGAGTTTGATCCCCGGCATTTTTTTGCCGAAGCTCAATGCGCGTCTGGTCTCCTCGTGACTCAACTCGAATATCTTCTTTTCTCTCATCCTCTTTCTTTTCTTCTATTTTATCCTCATCACGCGAGTCACTTCCTGAAGACCCACTACTATCTCCTCCATCCGAATCATCTCCTTTTGCAAAGACCGTGACTAAGCTTCCGACAAAAACAAAAATAAATATGCTTGCTACAATTAAGAAAGCTATTTTCCCTCTCATTTTCCATTCTAGTAAAACACAAAGTGAGGTTTAAGTCAAGCGCCACAGTTATTAGTAAAAATTCCCCCTATCGAATATAATATACCCATGAAAAGCTTACAATTTGTTTTTAAAGGATACGATTCTGATTTGGAAAAAGGGAAGGTTCTTTTCAATTTTCAGATTAAAAGGGAGAAGAATATAGATTTTACGGAGAAAATCTCTTTTCCTCCGGTTAACACTAAGATTCCTCAGG
>CAYIAU010000107.1:868-2273 GCA_964361465.1 Candidatus Woesearchaeota archaeon | reverse complement strand
GCTACAATTATTATTTTCCCGCTCTTCTGAACAGCAAAAGAGATAAATCTCTGAGGACTTGACAGCAAAGCCCCGCTCCCGCTCGTTGCAGCAGCAGCTGGCGTACCGCTTGCATCATAACTAACACTCGCAATCTGCCCTGCTCCAGATTGGGGATTATTCGTAGCGAGATAAATAACTCTTGAAGGTCCTGTTTTCACAGGAAAGAAATATGAATTACCGCTCGCAGTTCCTATCGCGCTCTGACTGGGAGTTCCAGTATTTATATTCTTACTATTTAGAAGATTACCCGACGACCTGGTATTTACATAGCAATAACCATTATGAATAATAGTAAATCCAATAACATCACTTCCAACAAGGGAATTGAATGAAAGAAAACCATCAATCTGATCAATTATTCCAAAGTTGGGGTTATCAAATGAAGATGTTTGAACACAAATTTTTCCTCCTCCCGCAGAAATGACATTTATAGGATTATTAGTATCTGAATATATCCCTCCCATCTCTGTCCACACAATCCCTCTCGTCCCAACATCATAAGCAACAACCTTATTCTCTCCTCCACTATTACAAACAGCAAAATAAACTCCTCCATCAACAACAGCTGCCTTGGAAACATCACTTCCCAAACAAGCTGAAGAAAAGCCCCCACTCGCATCAGCAAAGTCAAGTTGCAAATCATCTGCCAAATAAGAATAAAACCCCCCGTCATTCCCTATGTAATACAATCTATCGTTCGCCAGAACAGGTATGTTCCCTATTCCTTGTTGCACAAGCCCGACCTCCTGCGCCGCAGCTCCATCTAAGCCAGCAAGACTCCAAGAATAGAACTTTCCAGGACTTGCCCTTTCATAAGCATAAACTTTGCCGTTGTTATAATACAATTTATCATCAGAGATTGTCCCTCCAAGAACAGCACTTTCAGAAACCAAGCCACAATCATTGACTTTGCGCCTTTGCAATTTCCCAGAGTCTTTGTTAAATAAAATTATTTCATCGCCAACAATCACCGGCTCGCTGAAACTTGTCCCTGTTACGACACAAACCTCATTGTTCAAATCGCTAATTGAAGAACTAAGAGTCACAAAAGTATTGTGCTGCGCGTTCTTTCCAAATTGCGTCCAGTCATTCGCTGGATCTTCTATAGGCACACTGCAACTCGCGTCAAGAGCGCAATTGCTATCAGCACAATCTATTGCCCCATCACAATCCTCATCTAATCCTCCGGTGCAAACCTCTGTACTTGGCCCAACTTCATTAACACAAGAACCCCACGCTCCGCCCGTACAAGTCTCAGTTCCAGCAGAACATTCCCCAACATCACTCCCGCAACTTCGCGTGCTTCCCTCAGAACTGCATTGCGGCCGGGGCGCGGGGGGGGGGGGGGGGGGGGGGGGGGGGG
>CAYIAU010000107.1:0-858 GCA_964361465.1 Candidatus Woesearchaeota archaeon | reverse complement strand
TGCATTGCGGACTTCCCCCTCCCCCACTCTCTCCCCCTTTAATCTTATAACTCGCCGCAATTGCACCAAGCAACTCCCTTCCATCTTTATTCAAAACAAAAGGTGCGATTGAAATCTTGCCAAGCTCGTTAACATTTACACAATCACCACTTCCATAAATCTGAGAAATAGTCATTGTCTCCAGCTCTTTGAAATCAGGCGTCTCCTCTCTAATCACGCACCTTTCATTCCCCGAAGGATCCTCAAGAATAACATTGAGCGCGACAAGCTTTCCCTCTCCCGCGTTCCTCGCAACTCTGAAGCTTACACTACCCTCACTCAAAACCACATCTTTCGCAGGAATATCAAGATTAATTGTGAAAAGCCCGGTCTCAACTCGCCCGCTCCCGCCAAAAATAAAAACCCTTGCGAACGCCCAAATTATCACAATCGCCGCCAAAACCAAGAGTATCAAAAGAACAGTTACGATTATTCCAGACAGCCCTCTTTTGTTCATTTTCTCTTCATCTAAAATGCCCAACTAACTTTATAAAGATAACTAGAAAACCTTTGTTATAATCTTAGTAATAATTTCTGCCAAAAGAGAATTATATAAACTTTCAAAATTATGCTATAATAATTAAGTCCATAGGATCTGTAAGGATTCTATGTTTTAAAATGCAGGTTGTAATCAAAAACCAATCTCAAATTCCCCAAACTCCTTCCTCAAAACTTCCAAAACCTCAGAGCTCAATTTCCCTTTCATCTTATCTTTTGTTTCCGCCAGCGCCTTCTCAAGCTCTTCTCTGTTTGAGTCAAGTAATTTCCTGCCTGAAATTTTCTTAACACCTTCTCTCAAAACAACAAACACTCCTAAAT
>CAYIAU010000106.1:0-2307 GCA_964361465.1 Candidatus Woesearchaeota archaeon | reverse complement strand
CTACATCAAGATTTGCATTTACGTAAACAAATTGATTGCAAATCTTGTGTGCTCGAGAATGCAACTTTTCAGCATTCTCGACATATTCGGGAGGCATAAAAGCAATGCTCAATTATTTATATCTCACGTTATATGGCAAGCCAACAATTCTTTTAAACCTTCTTTAGCTCTATTCATTATGAAAAAAGAAGATGAGAAAATTGAGGACTTCACAAGATTTTTCAACGACGAGAATTATTTAAAACTCAAGAACAATTTATTTAATTACCTAAACAGGAAAAGATTGATAAGACTATATTCAAGAAAATACCTCTTCAAGGGAGAAATAGCAGACATTGGCTCTGGAATATCGCCAGTCTCTCCTCTTCCAAAAGAAACACTTTTCATAGACATCTCAAAACCGGCCCTAAATGTCCTAAGAAAACAGGGGAAAAAAACACTCCACGGCTCAATAACCTCTCTTCCTCTTGATAATAACTCTCTTGACTTTATCTTCTGCTCAGAAGTTCTGGAGCACGTAAAAGATTACAAGACTGCCCTTAAAGAAATCTCAAGAACTCTCTCAAAAGGAGGAATTGCATTCATAACTGTTCCTTGCTGGCAGAAATACTGGAATATCGACGACGAATTTGTCGGCCACTACCGAAGATTTAATCCTAACCAATTTCAAAAAGACATAGAATCATCAGGCCTAAAAATAATAGAAAAAAAGAAAATAGGCAGCAGGTTAGAGCGCGCTCTAACCTTACAAACAGTAAAGCAGTTTGACAAAGCAAAGAAACTCAACGCAATCCTAACTTATCCCTACATCCTCGCCAACCACACCCTTTCCTACTTAACAACCCTCTCCTCTTTCCTCTCTTCAGAAAAAAACTCAAATATAATCTTGTTTGTCTGCCAGAAGCTTTAAAACTCTTCCCTCTTTCCAAGAAGATTAATCAACGCGTGCTCTAAAACTTCCCTGCCTTTTCTTCGAGGAGGCACAAATAAAGTTTCATACTCTCCTTCAGATAGTCCTTTCCTAATGCTTTCTCTAGATTTTTCAGGTGAAGAAAAATCAACACTTTCAAATAAATTACATGACAGCATTCCTTCATAAACCGGCGCGTCGCTATTAAAAACCGTTGGCTTATCTATTAATCCAGCAACACCCTCAACTTCAAGAGTTTGCAAGGAAGACATGCTCAAACTTCTACTCTCAATCGCATCAAAATAATCTCTATAAAAAATTAACTCTTTTCTGCCCAATCCTAATCTAGCTCCAGACGGCTCTTTAATAATTTTCATAAAAGCCTTAGAGAATAACCCAATCCTTGGTATAGGATGAGTAGGTATTATTAACGCATCTAAATCAGAAGCCCTGCGAAGCGCATCTTCAAGCTTAATACCATTCGGATAATAGCACTGCTCTTTCGTAACTGGAAAAGAATCAACAGGCAAGCACCCAATCATAAAATGCCCCTTGTCGCTCATAACCTCTCTCCCATTAAAAACATAAAGCCAGCCTTTCCCTCCATCAGCAGTCATTCCAACAAAACTATCACGATGGTCAGAATGCAGCTCAAAACCATTTCTCTCCAATTCTGTCAGCCCGCCATCGCTAGTAATATGCTTATATTTCTGATAAAAATAATCAAGCAGAAAAATCGCCCGATTCTCACCTAGTTGATACAAATTATCAGCAATATACAATAAATTCTTCGGATGATTTTCAATCCATTTATCCAAAAAAAATCGAAAGAACCTATTCTCGAAGGGCTTCTGAACAACCCAGCCATTTCTATGAAAATCTATCTTAATTTTCTTTAGTTTCATAAAACTCGCAGCAGTAGAACGCTTTTAAATCTTACCTAAACCAAAATTCCTCAAGTCATATTTATCATAACTCTTGATTCCCCTTTGATGGAGAACATATTGTCCAATCAGCTTCAAAATATTCAAGCCATAAGAAATATTATTAACATAATTCTTCTCGTCGCCATAATGAGTAGGAATCGGCAGTTCAACAATTCTCGCGTTTGCAATGCACAACTGCACAATAATTTCAGAGTCAAAATGAAAATAATCACTGCATAAATTAAAAGGTATTTCTTTAAGGAAATCAAGAGAATATAATCTGAAGCCAGAGTGATACTCGCTCAATCTCTTCCTTAAAACAAAATTCTCAACACCTGTCAAAAACTTGTTGGCAACAAACTTATACAAAGGCATTCCTCCCTTCAAAGGATTCCCGGCAATTCTAGAGCCAAAAACCATAAGATCGGAAGAGCGTCGTGTAGGGAAAGAGTGTAGATATCGGTGGTCGCC
>CAYIAU010000105.1:0-2334 GCA_964361465.1 Candidatus Woesearchaeota archaeon | reverse complement strand
CTTATTAAAGAATAAGGAGAATCAGCATCTATAAGAAATTTCATTTTACATCCTTAAGTTTCTTACTTCTTCTCCAATAACAAATCTCGCCGCATACTCTATCGCAGCCAAAATATCTCCTCTAGTAACCCCATACTCCTTTTCAATTTCTTCATATGTCATCCCACCAATTAAGCTGCCCAATATCACATCTACAGGTACTCTTGTGCCTCTAATAACCGGCTTCCCATGCATTATTTTTGAATTAATCTCCACACGTTCCATAATTCTAAACTCTCAACCAAATATATAAAATTATCTATTTCACCCTCGTCTCAACAATCTTCCCCGCCCCCTCAAACCCCTCCCTCTCACTTAAAAGCCCTCTAAGAACTCCAAGCAAATCCTTGCTCTTCACTCTAATCTGCTTTGTGCTATCTCTATCTCTAATAGTCACATCCTTCTTCTTCAAAGAATCAGAGTCAATCGTAATGCAATAGGGCGTCCCAATCTCGTCCTGCCTCGCATATCTTCTTCCAATACTTCCTGACTTGTCAAAAAAAACATTAAACTCCTCCTTCAATTCCTTAAACACTTCCCTAGACATCTCCAAAACCTCGCCCTTTGAAATCAGCGGAAAAACAGCTGCCTTGAAAGGCGCAATTTTCGGCGACAAACTCAGCACAACATTCTCTCTCTCCTTATCATAACCATATGCCTCAAACAAGAAAACAAGAAACGCTCTTCCCACTCCCAAAGAAGGCTCGCACACAACCTCCGGCAAAACATTTCCCTTCTCCGCCTGCACCTCAAAATTCTTCCCGCTCTTCTTGGCGTGTTGGCTCAAATCATAATTTGAACGGTTAGCAAAACCCTGCAATTCTCTCCATCCCATTGGAAATTTATATTCCAAGTCCCAAGTGTCGCTAGCGTAATGGCTCCTTTCTTCAGAAGTATGCTGTCTCGCTCTAAACTTGTCAGGATTCGCTCCAAGCATAATAAACCATCTAAGCTCCTCAGAAAGCCAGTATGCGTGCCAGTCCGTTTTTATCACCCCTTTTTTCCAGGCCTCATAAATCTCCATCTTCTCTCCCTTCTCTTCTCCTCTCTTCTGCATCTCCTCGCTAAGTATCTCAATCTCAATTCCTCTTATCTCATCAATATAAGGACAGCTCATCCCGGGAGCAATAAAATACTCTATCTCCATCTGCTCAAACTCCCTAGCCCTAAACAAAAACTCCCTCGGAGAGATCTCATTCCTAAATGCTTTTCCTATCTGCGCAATCCCCGCAGGCAATTTAAGTCGGGCGTTCTCCCAAACCTCCTTGAAATCAGCAAATATTAATTGCGCTGTCTCAGGCCTCAAATAAGCTTCAGTAGAATCCTCTTTTATAGCTCCAACTTTAGTCATAAACATAGGATTAAACTCTCCCTTAACCTCCCACTCTTTCCCAAGCCCTTTAACCTCGTGCTTGTCAACTTTCTTCTTCTCGCCCGTCTTTTTATTAACAACTATCACGTCAACAAAGCTCTCAACATGCCCTGACGCCTCCCAAACCTTCGGATTCGTTATGATTGAGCCGTCAATTCCAACCATGTCCTCTCTATGCTGAACATGAAACTTCCACCACTCTCTCTTTATATTATTCACAAGCTCAACCCCAACAGGCCCGTAATCCCAAAAACCAGCAAGCCCTCCGTAAATCTCTCCCGACGGATAAACAAACCCTCTCCTCTTGCAAAAAGCCGCGAGCTCATCTATACTCAATTCCCTATCCATCTCCCTCTTTATTTCACTGGCTTTAAAACTCTTTGTCTTACTCGCTAAAATCTCGCTCATCTTCTTCTCTGCCCCTCTCCTGCTCTTTCCCAAATAAGCAATATCTTTAGAAACAACATTCTTGCCTTCTCTCCTGCTCTCCCTAAGATAAAAATACTCCCTCCCCTTAACCTTTTTCTTCACAATATAAACCATAAATTTACCAACTACAGAAGAGTATATAAACCTTTTTACCAACCACACTAAAATCACAAAGTTCTTGAGTATGTTTGAACTTTGTGAGACTAAGATAAAACCAGGCTTATCCACACTCTAAAGAATGTGGTTTTATCTTTGGATAAGACACAGCTTCTCGCAATTTGTGTCCAATTTCGTAAGACTGATTGTCCAACTTTATTATAAAACAGAGCAGATTAAACAGCCGTCCTATTTTCCAATCTCCAATAAATATAATCAAAATAAAGGGCTTATTGAATCCCGCCCATTCTACATACAGTCGTGCCGCAAATAGGACACTTTCCCTTCGCAATCTTTGTGCCTTTCTTCGTTCTAGATTCTTTAGGGTTCTGTATATC
>CAYIAU010000104.1:0-2370 GCA_964361465.1 Candidatus Woesearchaeota archaeon | reverse complement strand
TGATTGAGCCGGTGAGGATAGGGCTGAGCGCGACGATTTCGCCTCTGGAGGAGATTGCACATTTTCTTGTGGGGAAGGATAGGGATTGCTGGATTGCTGATGTTAAATTGACTAAGAAGATTGATATTCGGCTTGATTTTCCTGGAGAGAGTATATTGGAGGCAGAGAGCTTGGAGAGTCAGAAGAAACTTTACACGTTTTTAGACGGGCTGATAGAGAAGAACAGGACGACTTTGATATTTACGAACACGCGGGCGGCGACTGAGAGGATTATTCATTATCTTGATTTGCATTTTCCGGGAAAGTATGAGGGATTGATTGGGGCGCATCATAGTTCAATGAGTAAGGAGAAGAGGTTTGAGATTGAGGATAAGCTTCGGAAAGGGGAGTTGAAAGTTGTTGTTTCGAGCACGAGTTTGGAGCTCGGGATTGATATTGGAAGTATTGATCTTGTTGTATTATTGAGATCTCCTAAGTCTGTGTCGCGGGCGCTTCAGAGGATTGGGAGGGCAGGGCATAAACTGCACGAGAATCCGAAGGGAGAATTTATTGTTCTTGATAGAGATGATTTGGTTGAGTGCGGGGTTATGATGAAAGAGATGATTGAGGGCAAGATTGACAAGACAGAGATACCGAGGAATGCGCTTGATGTTTTGGCTCAGCAGATTTATGGGATGGCTATTTCGAGAGTTTGGAAAGCGAAGGATATGCTTGGTTTGATTAGGAAGAGCTATTGCTACGAGAGTCTGAGCGAGAATGATTTTTATTCTGTTGTTTCTTATTTGGCCGGGGATTACGCGCTTGAGCATCGGCATGTTTATGCGAAGATTTGGTATGAGCCGGAGAGCGGCGAGATAGGGAAGAAGGGAAAGTTGGCGCGCGTTATTTATATGACTAATCTTGGGACGATTCCTGAGGAGGGTTTTATCAATGTGGTTATTGGGGTTGGCGAGAGAAAGGGAGAGAATGTTGGTAAAATTGACGAGGGTTTTCTTGAGAAGATGAAGAGGGGCGATATTTTTGTTCTTGGGGGGCAGAAATATCAGTTCTTGTTTTCAAGAGGGATGAAGGCTTATGTGCGGGCAGATATTTCAAAGAACCCGACGATTCCTTCTTGGTTTTCAGAAATGCTTCCTTTGAATTTTGAACTGGCTTGTGATATTGGGAGATTTAGGGGGCTTGTGAAGGAGAGAATTGGAAATCGGAAGAAGTGTGTGGAGTTTATTGAGAAGTATTTGTATGTTGAGGGGAAGATAGCTAATGAGATTTATGATTATTTTTTTGAGCAGGGGGAGTTTAGCGAGATTCCTGATGGCTCGAGCATGGTGATTGAGAAGTTTAAGGAGGAGAAGGAGTATTTGCTTTTTCACAGCTTGTATGGGAGGAGGGTGAATGATGCTTTGGCTCGGGCCTATGCTTATGCTGCGGCGCGATTGAGGATGAGGGATGTGGAGATGGGGGTTAATGATAATGGATTTTTTATTGCTGGGGAGAAATTAGATGAGAAGAAAATTGTTTCGTCTGTACGGGCGCGGGAGCTGAGGGCTATTTTGAAAGAGGCGATTGAGAGGACAGAGGTTTTGCAGAGGAGGTTTAGGCATTGCGCCGCAAGGAGCTTGATGATTCTGCGCTCTTACAAGGGGAGGGAGAAGAGTGTTGGGAAACAGCAAGTGCATTCTGGGTTTTTGTTTACGGCGGTGAAGAAGATAAGTGATGAGTTTCCTATTTTGAGGGAGGCGCGGCGGGAGGTTATGGAGGATTTGATGGATATTGAAAATGCTGTTCGGGTTTTGGAGTGGATTGAATCGGGGCGCTTGAAGATTAAGATTGTGAGGACAGAGATTGTGTCTCCGTTTGGGTTGAACTTGATGATGCAAGGGCGCTCGGATTTGATAAAGATGGAGGACAGGGCGAAGTTCCTAAAGAGAATGCACCAACTGCACTTGAAAATCATTGGTGCTTCCCTTTAGTCTTTTAACTTTGAAATCTTACAAAAAGTTGAAGTTTTGAAGAGGATGCATGAGCTGCATCTTAAGGTGATTGGGGGCAAGTAGTTACAGATGTTTTTAATTGTTAATGATTAAGATTTTGAATGGTTGAGTATAATAAAGTTAATGCTGTCGCTACTAGTTTAATTTGGTTTTCTACGTTTTTGGGAGTCTTAATAGCTTTGGTGTTATATTTACAACAGATATTTGATATCGGCTTGTTCTTTCTGTTTATTATAGGAATAATTTATATAGATATTCATCTTACCTTTTTATATTATCTAAAGAGGAAGGGGTTTTATGAAAAAGAATAATTTTGTGGAATGGTTGAAGGAGAATTGGCCTATTATAGCTATTTTGTTAATGATATTTTTGCTGATTT
>CAYIAU010000103.1:0-2401 GCA_964361465.1 Candidatus Woesearchaeota archaeon | reverse complement strand
TGGTGCATGGAGATAACTTATTTTCTTTTGATTTAGGATGGCTAGTGATAAGCTTTAGGGCTACTGGCTTATCTACAATTGCTCTTTATTATGTTGGAAATCTGGAATCAGCAAAGAAATTTGGGAATGTCCTGCTTGATGGAAGGGGAAGAATAAAATTCTTTAAAGAGAAGAGTAGTAGTCCTCGCGGCAGTCTTTGTTCTGTAGGAATTTATGTTTTTCCTAGCTGGATAGTCGGGTTTTTTAGAGAGTATTCCAGGCAAGGAAACTCTTTAGACAATACAGGCAGTTTTTTGGAATGGCTTTACAAGAATGAAGATATTTACGGATATGTTTTTGATAAAGAAAAGTGTTTTTGGTTTGATATTGGGAGCAGGGAGAGTTATGAAGAGGCGAATGCTTTTTTAGGAGGGACCGATGCTTCGTTCAAAAAGTAATTTCTCTAACTCTCAGCGCAGATTAGTTAGAAGGAACACTTATTTCTAGTGGAATAGACATCCCGAGATGTTTTAGAACTCTCTTTAATACAGCCTCTCTTGCTCTCTTTTTGAAACTAAGTATTCCTATACTTTTAATCTCGTCTGTTTTTCTATCTTTAGTTATAAAAATGCCTTCTTCTAAGTCCTCTGTGTATTCTGTTTCAGGAGGAAGCCCGAAGGATATCTCTAGGAAATCTCCTAATTCGTCGTAATACACATCAAATGTTTCTTGTTTTTTCATTGTATTGCTCTCACAAAATGTGATGAAATGATAAAGCCAGAGCCGTTTAAGTATTTTGCTATTACTCTCATAAATCTGAATGGAGAAGGCAGATTTTTGTAGTATTTGTAGTAATACTTAATTTCTTCTTTGTCTGGAGAATCTGTAATTTTATCTGGCTTCTCGAGAGTTTCTATTACATTTTCTTTTTGGGAAGCTATCTCGGGATGTCTTCTGACAATGTGTTGCCAGTTGTAATCGGTCATTCTTAGCTTTCTGTCTGTTTTATCAATGACCTCAAAAAGTATATTCATTTGGGAAATAAGGCTTCTAGAGTTATAAATATTCTTTTGTTAACACTCGTTAAAATCCACGGACTTTAGTCCGTGGTTGTTTTGCCGTGGATTTTCTCGGTGGTCACAAAACCACTAACAAGCCCCGCACTTTAGTGCGGGGTTAAAACCCGAAGGGTTTTGTGGCATAGAGGAAGGACATGTTTTTTTGTGGTCGAAGATAATTATCCAAAGATAAAACCACATTCTTTAGAGTGTGGATAAAGCTTGGTTTTATCTTAGTCTCACAAAGTTCAAACAAACCACACACTTTATTGTGTGGTATTACTCAAGAACTTTGTGATTTATTGGACAAGGTCAGGGAAACAGGAGATTTTGTCGAGATTTCTTTTTGTTTTGAGGACATAACTATTAGACTGCCTAGGGAGGAGGTAGACTTTGATAGGATGAAAACACTTGAAGGGAGGCAACTTAGGATTATTGGGGACAAACTGCCGCCGACAGAAGCAGAAGATATAATAGAGATTGTTTATTGTGCAAGGGGACGCCCAGATGAGAATTTATACAGAAAGGGCTTAGAATAGTGTGGCTTGCCCTGTAGCAACTTCTCAGAACAATCTCGTCCGCTGGTTGGCTTGAAAGATGTCTTGTAGAGAGATTACTTTAGAGTAATGATAAGCAAAGGTTTATAAATTCTTAAAATTGCTGATTTATATGAAATTTGAGATAGATACAGGAAAAGTTTATGAATCTCTTAGAGGAGCAGATGATTTTACGCCCTCTCCTCGGGATGAGCTGGCAATTGAGCTCATGAAGCAATTGAAAAGAGGCGAAGAATGGAGGGGAGATAATGAGATTATAAGGAAGCAAATAAAAACAGCAAGGTATTTTTATGGAGATAGAGTAAAACTTCCAACACCCTTTGATCACGCCTCTCTTAATGCAAGTCGTAATGGAGATGGATTAAGCGGACAAATAAGTATTTATTCTCCTTTGAAGACTACTCTCAGCGAATTTAATTTTGATGGATTATCAAAAAGAATGGCATCTGTCTTTGAAGAAAATTGGTATCCAGCGGATAATAAAGGTAGAGGATATATTTTAGATTCAGGAACACCCAGAATTGTTATTGGCGGGGAAGACCCCGATTATACATCAGCTCACGTATATAGAATTAGCATTGGTCAAGGAGGAGCAGATGCGAGATGTTTTGGTTCAGAAGAACAATTTATTAGGGATATGTGTGAATTGCAGATGGTTGCTGGTGTATTTTTAAATCAAGGTTTAGAACTTGCCCGTAATAAGATGGGGATCACTCTTCCTCCAAAGAATTTTGTGATTCGTTTGTCTTAGCTTTTTTATCCAAAGATAAAACCACATTCTTTAGAGTGTGGATAAAGCTTGGTTTT
>CAYIAU010000102.1:0-2429 GCA_964361465.1 Candidatus Woesearchaeota archaeon | reverse complement strand
GTATTGAAAATATTATTAATTGGAAGTATGGTTCGAAAGTGAAGTGTATTCTGGAGAGATATAAAATTTAAATACGGGGCGTGTTATGAGTTTAGATGGTGAAGAAAGAGGGTGAGGAAGCTGCGGAAGAGCCGAAGATTACTGATGTGCCTGGGATAGGGCCTGGGATTGCGGTGAAGCTGGAGGCGGCTGGCATTTACGATTTGATGGGGCTGGCGGTGATGTCGCCGAGCGTTTTGAGTGATACTGCTGGGATTGGGGAAGCGGTTGCGCGCAAGGCGATTCAGGCGGCGCGGGGAATGATGAAGCTCGGATTTGTTTCTGGGGATGAGTTTGCGAAGAGGAGAGAGGATGTTGTTTATATCACGACTGGAAGCGAGAGTTTGAATGGGCTTCTTGGAGGAAAAGGAGTTGAGACGAGGTCGATGACAGAAGCTTACGGGGCTTTTGGGAGCGGGAAGACACAGTTGGCTTTGACGCTGGCGGTGAATGTGCAGTTGCCTGCAGAACAAGGAGGCGCGAATGGGAAGGCAGTTTATATTGACACAGAAGGGACTTTCAGGCCTTCGAGGATAAAACAGATTGCAGAGGGAGTTGGCGCGAATCCGGAGAAAGTGCTGAAGAATATTTTGGTTGCTCGGGCGTTTAATTCTGACCATCAGATTTTGCTTTTGGAGAAAATTAGCGAGATGATAAAAAATGGAGAGCCGATAAAACTTGTTATAATTGATTCATTGACTGCTCATTTTCGGGCGGAGTTCTCTGGGAGAGGGCAGTTGGCAGATAGGCAGCAGAAGTTGAATCGGTATTTGCATGATTTGATGAGGGTGGCAGAGCATCATAATGTTGCGATTTTTGTGACGAATCAGGTTATGTCAAATCCTGGAATGATGTTTGGGGATCCGACGACGCCGATTGGAGGGAATATTGTTGGGCATGCCTGCCTGACAGGAGACAGCTTAATTCAGATGGCTGATGGAAGCATAGAGGAGATTAAATTTATTGGAGAGAGAAAAGGAGTTATTTCAGGAGATTTTGGAGGTATGAAACTTTGGAACGCAGAGAGTGAGAAGATTTTTGCCAATCCAGATGTTAAGGAGATTTATAATATTAAAACAAACTGTCAGATAAATTGCTCTGGGCTTCATAGATTTTTTACGACTGATAATTTTGAAATTGTTGAGATAGAAGCACGAAATTTGAAGGAAGGAGATTTTGTTGCACAGGCAAGAAAATTTAATATTGAGGGGGGAGATGTGAAGATACCTGAATTTAAAGTTAAGAGAATAGGCAGATTAGGGGAGAAAGATGCAGGGATTCTGAAAAATAAACTGCAGGAGGATAAGATAAAAAGGAAGGAAATATGCGAAAAGATAGGGATTACTCCGAGACAATTAAGAAGAGTGCTTAATCAGGAGTGGCCTACTTCTATGGATGTTTTAGATAACATTAATGGCTATGTTGGGGAGCAGGTTTTGCAAGTTATGCCTTCTGTAAGTTATAAGCATAGAGATATTTCTATTCCTGAGTTTATGACGCCAGAGCTTGCACAGATTTTTGGCTATTTTATAGGTGATGGAAACTTAGAAGAGAGAGGAGTGAGGTTTAGAGATGCAAGATTGGGCTTATTGCAGCATTATAACTTTTTGTTTAAACAAACTTTTAATGTAGAAGGAAAGATATCTAAGATGAAAAGCAAGAACTGCTATACATTGAATGTGAACTCTAAAGAGATAGGCGGCTTATTTGCTTTAATGCTTCCAGAGATTTATAATTATGTGGGGAAGGCGCGGAGAGAAATTATCAGTGGTTTTACCAAAGGGTTTGTAGATGCAGAGGGGCACATCAATAAAAAGAGAGCGATGATAACTATAGCCCAGAAAAATGACAAAGCATTAAGATATTTACAGCTTTTTTTGTTGAGGTTAGGAATAAGGAGTACGCTTAAGTTTGATATTGGAAGAAAGAAGATGAATGTTTTACGAATTATAGGGAAGGATTTGAAAGGTTATTTACAGATTGGGTTTACAGCTGAGGACAAGCAGGAAACTTTTCTCAGACAATTAGCCGACATTCAAAAGAGTTATTCTTATGAGATTATGCCTGTAAAAAGAAAAGAGTTAAGGGAGCTTCTTGAACATTGCGGGATTGAGTTTACAAAAGTAATGAGGTCAAGACCTGAAAGTTATAATTGGGTTAGTAGAAATGAATTAGAGAGAGCGTTTAGAGAATTGATGAATCTTGTAATTAAAGACAGGCAAGTGAAGCAAAAGATTGATTTTATTTTTAGGTTATTGAATGGGGAGATAGTGTTTGAGAAAATAAGAGAGATAAATGTTGAGAGAAATGATGGGAATTTGTTGTATGATTTTTCTGTTCCTGAGAAAGAGAATTATACTGCGAACGGGTTTATTGTTCATAACTCAACT
>CAYIAU010000101.1:0-2454 GCA_964361465.1 Candidatus Woesearchaeota archaeon | reverse complement strand
CTAATGGCTCTGAGGCTTGATGCCGATGTTGAGCACGAAATCTGGTTCTGGCAGAGATTCGGTTTCAGAGTGAAAGCGAAATTCAAAAAACCAATTCCTGCAGGAGTCATATTCCCTCTCTTCTTCTCAATTTTCTCGCTCGGCTTGATAAAATTAATGACTCTCCTTACTTATGAATCTCGCGCCCTGAAAACCCGCGCCGCAAAAAGACACGGCTACTATTCATTCACAGAAATGACAGACTGGCACCATGGCTTAATCGGCGCGGCAGGAATCCTCTCGCTCCTTATTCTTGCAGTCCTTGCGTATTTCATCCCCCTCCCTGGCCTTGAAACTCTCGCCAAACTCTCAACATTCTACGCCTTCTGGAATCTCATCCCAATATCAAAACTCGACGGCGCACAAATATTCTTCGGCTCGCGCATTCTCTACTCCATCCTCGCAGCCATAACTCTCATCTTCACCGCCTACGCTCTATTACTCTAAAACAACAAGTCTTAAATCCTCCTCATCCTCTTCTTTTCAATGATAGAAATAAATCTCTCTCCCCGCGAATACCAAAAAGCAATCTTTGAAACTGCAAAATCCTACAACACCCTCGTAGTCCTACCAACAGGCGTCGGAAAAACTCTCATCGCTCTTCTCTTAGCAATAGAAAGACAGAAAGCATTTCCAGGAAGCAAGACGCTCTTCCTCGCCCCAACTCGCCCGCTGGTTGAACAACATCTCCAAACATTCCAAAAAGAGCTCCCAGAATTATTCGCCACTCTGGAAATATTCACCGGCTCTGTCCCGGCAGAAAAAAGAGAATCCCTATTCAACAAAGCAGACATAATATTCTCAACACCGCAATGTATCTCAAACGATTTAAAGAACAATCTTTATTCCTTGGAAGACACCTCCCTTCTAATAATAGACGAAGCGCACCGCTGCCTCAAAAACTACTCATACACTTCAGTCGTTGATTATTACAAATCTCAATCCTCAAATCAAAGAATCCTCGGCCTAACCGCCTCCCCGGGCGCAGAACTCTCAATAGTTAAAGAAATCTGCTCTCATCTCAACATAGAGAAAGTAGAATCTAGAACTCGCGACTCCCCCGACGTCAAACCCTATCTGCAAGAGCTTGACTTCCAGAAAGTTGAAGTGCCTTTCCCAAGCGAGTTTGAAGAAATCCGGATTCTCCTAAAAAAAATCTACAATGAAAAAATCTCAGTTCTAAAAAACAAAAATCTCCTCTTCGGCCCCGCAAATAAAATAACTCTCCTCCAGCTCCAAAAAAGACTCTTCTCGCAAATCTCCAAAAGAAACTTCCAGGCAATGCACGGAATGTCTCTCACCGCCCAGGCAATAAAAATCTCCCACGCCCTCGAACTCCTTGAAACGCAGACACTCTCCGGCGTAAACACTTATCTTAGCTCAATTCTCCAGCAGGCAAACGAAAAAAAATCACGGGCTGTCCAGATTCTTGCAAAATCTCCAGAGTTCAACGCCGCATTAATTTCCCTCCGAGCCCTCTTAGCAAAAAACATTGAACACCCAAAAGTGCAAGTGCTGTCAGAAATAATTAAATCAGAATTCTCGCAAAACTCAAACTCAAAAATAATCATCTTCGCGCAATTCAGAGAAACAATTCTTCTCTTGACAAGAGTGCTAAATAAAATCCCAAATGTAAAATCCAAAGTCTTCCTCGGACAGGCGAAAAAAACAAACTCCTCCGGCTCTTCAGGACTATCACAAAAAGAGCAGAAAGCAATCATCCAGGAATTTCGCGAAGGAAAAATAAATGTTCTCTGCGCGACCTCAATTGGCGAAGAGGGCTTAGACATCCCAGAAGTCTCTGCAGTAATCTTCTACGAACCAATCCCGTCGGCAATTAGAAAAATACAGCGCCAAGGACGAACCGCCCGCCTCTCCCCAGGCAAGCTACTAATCCTCATGACAAAAGACACTCGCGACATCGCGTTCCACTACGCCTCAAGAGCAAAAGAAAAACGAATGCATAAGCATATTGAAACAATAAAAGAAGAATTAAAAAACAAACCAAAAACGCTCGAAAATGTCACAAAACCCTCCGGGTTTTAACCCCGCACTAAAGTGCGGGGCTTGTTAGTGGTTTTGTGACCACCGAGAAAATCCACGGCAAAACAACCACGGACTAAAGTCCGTGGATTTTAACGAGTGTTCAAATGAAAAACCAGATAAAAAAACAATTAGAAAATAATTGGATATTCATAGCAGAACTACTACTCTTAATATCTGCCTTGCTCCTCTGGACAGCAACAAAAAAATCAACACCAGAGTTTTGGTATAATACTATATTTGTAGTAATATTTTCCATAATGGTTACAATTATTTTATTAATTATATTCAAAGAAAATCACAAAGTTCTTGAGTGATGTTTGAACTCCTCAAGAACTTTCAGTTCTTGATGGCCCAGAGAACCGAAGGTTC
>CAYIAU010000100.1:0-2536 GCA_964361465.1 Candidatus Woesearchaeota archaeon | reverse complement strand
CTCGGTGGTCACAAAACCACGAACAAGCCCCGCACTTTAGTGCGGGGTTAAAACCAGAAGGGTTTTGTGACGTTAAGAGCAAATCTTGTTGTCCGCAAACCCAAGAAACTAGCAGGGTTTGGTGAACCTGCTGATAAATTTTAATTAAAAATAAAAATAAATTTTAAGGCATTTATTTGGATAGGAATCCTATTCCTGCCGAGACTACTCCAATTGCGACGTGCAACCAGTTGTCAGGGTCGTTTCCTCCTTGGACGTTTAGAAATGTTAGGTAACCAAGGAAGCCGATTACAGCGACCAAGATGTAAATTATTCCAAGCCACTTATTAGCCATTTTTGCTTTTTCTGCTGATGCAAAACCTGCCCAGAGGAAAACTGCGCCTGTTATCAAGTGCACAATATTATGTGAGAGATTAACCGGGAAGATTTCTAGTACGGCGTCGCCACTGAAAAACCCAATTATCCCAACTAAGAGCAAAATTATGCCTATTATTATTGCCCAGCTTTTTTGTACTCCTGCCATTTTTATTTATTCATTAAGCCGGTAATTCCAATTATCGCCAAAGCTATTACGGCAATCCACTGACCAATGTTATTGGCTTCAAGGAAGTCTACTTTAATAATCGGCAATAACCAGACAACTGCAATCAACAAAAACAGCCACGAGCTTAAATTTTTCATTTCACACCTCCTTTCATCCTCTTTCGTGAGTTGAATATGATAATTGATATGATTTATTATATATAAATCTTTGGTGAGGGTGTTTGAAGTTTATCCAAAGATATAGTCTCACAAAGTTCTTGAGTAATACTACATACTAAAGTGTGTGGTTTGTTTGAACTTTGTGATAACGAGAGACTTAAATAGCTTGGTAAAAAATTTAGTTCTCTTGAATACAGTAACTGAGGAAATACTTAAGCCAGTTGCTATAGTATAAGAATACTTTTAAATCTCGTTTATTTGGTTGAAGGATGGATAATTATGCGCAACTGGTTGAGAGGATTTCAAATTCTTCGGGATTGTCAGCTGACGAGATAGATAGAAAGGTTGAGGCGAAACGGGCGAAGCTGTCAGGGCTTGTTTCTAAAGAGGGGGCGGCGCAGATTGTTGCTGCGGAATTGGGAATTAATTTTGATCAGGAGAGATTGAAAATTAATCAGCTTGTTCACGGAATGAGGAGAGCGAACGTAATCGGGAAGATTGTTGATATTTCTCCTGTGAGAGAGTTCAGCAAGAACGGGCGTTCGGGCAAGGTTGTTAATTTGTTAGTGGCTGACGAGAGTTCAAATGTGAAAACGGTTTTGTGGGATACTAATCATATTGCACTTGTTGAAGAGGGCAAGCTGAAGAAGGGAGATGTGATAGAGATTAGCAACGGAGGGGTCAGGAACGGAGAGCTGCACTTGAGTTCTTTCTCAGACATTCGGCAGAGCAAGGAGAAGCTTGACGAGGTTATTGCGCAGAGAGTTTATCCTGAGAGAAAGCTGAAGGATGCGCGGCAAGGCGAGAGTTTGAAGGTTCGGGCTTATGTGGTGCAGTCTTTTGAGCCGAAGTATTTTGAGGTTAATTCAAAGACAGGGAGGAAGATAAGCGAGGAGGAGAAGGCGCGAGGAGTTGAGGTTGTGAGAAGGGCGTTGTTGAGTGTTGTTCTTGACGATGGGAGTGAGAGCATAAGGGCTGTGATTTTTGGGGATGAACTGAGAAATTTGGGCTTGAGTGATGAGGAGATATTTGATTTGGAGAAATTTTTGATGAAGAAAGGGGAATTGCTTGGCGAGGAAAAGTTTTTCTGCGGGAATATGAGGGCTAATCAGCTTTACAATACGATTGAGTTTAATGTTGATAAGATAGAAGAAGTTGATGCTGAGGCGCTGGTGAAGGAGTTGGAGGCGAGAGCCGGGTGATTGGATAGATTTATATCTCTTTTTTGTTAAGTAATTGCATGTTAATGAGGACGCATTTGGCTTTGGGAGTTGTTGTCGGGCTGTTTTTGCTGCCGCACGTGAATAGCAAGTGGATTTTTTTTCCTGTGGTGCTTGTGGCTTCGCTGCTGCCGGACATTGACTCTGGTTTTTCAAGCGCAGGGAGGAATGTTTTTTCGAGAGTTTTGCAGTTTTTTGTGAAGCACAGGGGATTTGTTCATAGCTTGACTTTGGCGGCGGCGATTTCTTTGGTGTTTGCTTTTTTTGTTCCTGTTCTGGCTTTGCCTTTCTTTTTAGGATATAGTTTTCATTTACTCGCTGATAGTTTTACTGTTGAAGGTATAAGACCTTTCTGGCCGTTTAAGAGTGTTGTGAAGGGGAGGATTAGGGCGGGGGGAAGAGTGGAGGATGGCATTTTCGTGGTATTTCTTTTGCTCGATGCTTTGCTTTTGGTTGGGCTGTTTGTTTAGTATAGAAAATTAGAGTTATTTTAATGGAAAGCGAAAGGAGATTGATAGGTATTTAGTTATGTGGTATGTAGTTTTTGGTATAGAGAAATTATCCAATTATATGCTTCGTGGAATTGGATATAGTTTATTGTTTTAATTTTTTAT
>CAYIAU010000099.1:0-2572 GCA_964361465.1 Candidatus Woesearchaeota archaeon | reverse complement strand
TCTTCCGATCTTGCATTCTTTTATTAAATCTTCTTTATTTAGCAGAGAATTATCTTCCATCTCAATTATTATGAAGCCGTTGAGTTTGCAGTAGTTGAACCACTCCTTTATTAGGATCCTGTGGAATTTCGTTTCGTTTATTAGGTTCCTTGAGTAAATGAAAGGAAGAGACTCTGGCTTTGCTATTTCTCTTAATGAATAGAGGTTGTTGGGCTCTATAAAGAAGTGCCTGCAGTTATCCAAGCACTTTTCTCTTGAGACATCGATTCCTTTTTTTGCTGTGTATTTGCTTATTTCCATTAGCATGCGAGATAATTCTCTGCGTTGAGTTGTTTAATAGAATAATTGAGGGCTTTTAAGATTTTCTCTGATTTTTCCAAATCTTCTTTTGACCAGGCTTCAAATATTATTTGGGGATGAAATTTTTTTAATGTTTTTAATGCACCTTTCAATACTTCTGACTCTGCGCCTTCTACGTCTATTTTTATTAAGTCAACTCTGTTCAAACCTAATTCTGAGATTATGGAGTCTAATTTAGAGGTTTTGACTGAGATTTCTTTGCTGTTTTTGCTCTCTCTCAGCGAGTGGCTACCTGAGCTGTTTTCTACAATGTAGAAATTTTTGATTCCATTTTAATCTGAACAAGCTACTTTCTTGAGTATAATGTTCTTCAATTTGTTTAATTCTATGTTCTCTTTGAGCAGTGAGAAGTTTATGGAATCTGGTTCTATTGAGATGACTTTTCCGTTTTCAGCTAGGGTTTTTGCTATTTTGATTGTGAATTTGCCTATATGCGCTCCAATGTCAATGAATATTCCCTCATTTAAAATGAAGTATTTTTCCAGCTCTCTCTCGTGCGAGGAGCTGACTATTTGGGCTGTTGAGACTGATTTTCCGCAGGAGAAAATTCCGGAGTTGTTTTTTATTTTTATAGGGCGAGAAAACTCGTGCTTGTATTTCTTTCCTGTTTTTTGGTTTAGGAAATGGAGGGGAGAGGATAGGAAGTAGGAAGCTATTGCTGATTTGTCTTTTATTGAATATCCTTCTTTTATTAGAGCAAGGTAGATTTTTGCAAATCTGTATATTTCTTGTGGGCTCATTTATTGTGATTGAAGAGATTGTTTAAAAATATATATGCTAGGATAGATAATATTATAAAGGAATGAATCTTTGGTATTTTATGGCTAAGACTTACAAAGAGTTTATGGATAATATGCAAGTGCAGTATGCTGGTTTTGAGAGAAATGCTGAAGTAGTAAGGAGAGAAGGTTTAAAGGCGGGAATTAAGCCAGAAGGATTGGGAGGATATTTTGTTATATTAAGACATCCTGATTCAGTTACAGAGCCTGTAGCAGAGTTTGCTTCAAAAGTTAAAAGAGCTGTGCCTTCTGCTGTTGCTTATGACAAGACTAAACTTCATACTACTATATCTGATTATGACTTGAAACCACTTGCAGAATTCTCTCCTGAGAAGGGGGTTTTGGACGTTTTCTCTTCTGCTGTTAGAAAAATAAAAATTTGGATTAACTCTCCTCCTATAAATTTTGGAAATCTTGTCTATAATCAGACTACTGCAATAGCACCTGGAATTCCTGCGGGAAGAGGATTCTTTGATGTGTCGCAGTCGTTTGTAGAGGAAGTGGGAAGAAGAGGAATAGAATTAAGAAGTCCTTGGGGCGCACATATGACCTCTGTTAGATTTGCAGAGGCTGTGAGTGCAGATAGACTGGAAGACTTCTTCTCTTTGATGCGAGATGCGCCTGCTGTTGGAAGAAGTGTTCCGGAATATATTGATGTTGGCTCTTACAGATTAAGTAAGGAAACCTTTGAGTTCGATTTATATGAAAGATTTAAAATATCTGTGTGATTTTGTTTTTTATGAAAGAGATATGGGTTTTGACACATCGTGGGCTTGAACCTTCTCGTCCTGGATTTTATCCTGAGAGCAGCTACGAAGCTTTTGCTTCGCATTTGCAGAGAGGTTTTGGAATTGAGTTTGACGCTAATTTTGTAAAAGATGGAATTGTTGTTTCACATGACTCTAATTTGAAGAGAATAACTAATGGCGAGGATGAGAGGGCTTTTGCAGATATGAGAGTTGAGGAGTTGAAGAAGATTAGTTATGGTTCTGAGAAGAGCAAGGGAAGAATTGCTGACTTGGGAGAAGTTATGGAACTGATTAGGGGCAGCGATTCTGCTATCAATGCTTTGCATTTGAAGGGAGGCTATCAGACTATTGAGAATGTTGAGAGATTATTGAAAGAACTGGAGAATTATAGTGATGTTTTGGGCAAGGTCATAATCTTTGATGTCAAGCCCGAGATTGCGCATTATATTAAGAGCAAGATGCCCTCGCTGAAATTAGCGCCGTCGGTTGCGCATTCCTTTGATATTAAAAGATATAATGAAGCTGTCAAGGGAACTTTGATTTCAGTTGAAGATGCTCTTAAGTTTAGGGAAGAGGAGATTTATGATTGGGTTTGGCTTGATGAGTGGGATTTGGTTGACTCTGGTGGGAAAGAAAAGAAGTTTTATAGTGGTGAGAATTTTGAGAAATTGAGGCGAGCAGGAT
>CAYIAU010000098.1:0-2573 GCA_964361465.1 Candidatus Woesearchaeota archaeon | reverse complement strand
TTTTGTTTCTCTTAGAGCTTCTTCCATTTGCTTCTTGTCTTGCTTGAATACCACTGGCCATCCTAGTTCTGGCTCTAGAGAGTGGTAAAATCCTATCGCTAATGCTGAAGGATAATCTGCTGGACTGGGGTCTTTCTCTCCAAGTCCAAAGAACTCTTGTCCGTGTATTCTTAGATTTAACTGATCATGGGGGTTGAATAATCTTGCGTCTGTTGTGTATTTTGGATTTGCGCAATCTGGTTTATCTATTAACCTAGATGTCATGTATCCTCCGTTAAAGTTCCAGACTCCTCCGCCATGCATATTTGGATTTCTTCTTGTCGCCATTACATAGCCATCGCTAGTTACAGGGATTACACCTATTGACATATTGTTAATGAATTGTGGAACTTTGGGACTTCCAGCTTTTATTGCGTCAAGCCATCCAGATGTTTGCTTATAATTCATAACTCCTGCTTCTATAGCCGCTGTGTGCTCTCCTAGAGCAAATCTTGATACGAGAGGTATAAAACCGTTGTCCCATCCTTTTCTATTTGCCTCCCATTGTGAATCTATAAAATCTGAGAATTCTGGTCTTGCAGAAAATCTTTCTCCTGTTGGCACAACTTTAACTTCTCTTCTGTTTAAGGGGTAGATGTCGATTCTTTTTTCTGGCATTTTAACGCTCGTAGAAGGTTTAGTATTTAAGGATTTATATTATTGTTTATATATTTTAATCGCCTTGAATAAATCTAGTGTGGCTTTAATTCCACCTTCCAAGCTGTCTTGGGGTTTGAAGCCGAGGGAGCGGAGCTTTTCGTCTGAGACTTCGTAAGACTTTTGATTTAGAATGGGGGATTTTGTCATTTGTATTTTTAATTCTGGAATAAATTTCTTTATCGTGTTGATTATTTCTTGAAGAGTGAAGTTGGCAGTGAGGACGTTGTAGAGTTCTCCTGACTTGCCTTTCTTTTCCAAGAAGGCGTATGCTTTTATTGCGTCGTATAGTCCGAGATAGGGGCGTTTTTGCTCCAGCACATTTTCCCAGACGGTGAGGGGCTTGTTGTTAATTGCGAGGTAGCAGAACTTATTGACGGCTGTGTGAAAGCGCATTCCTATGCTTGTACCAAATATTGTTCCTTTTCTCAAGACATTTGCGTTGAAGTTATTTTCTTTTGCTATTTTTCTCACTAAGTTTTCTGCTTTTAGTTTTGATTCTGCGTAGGGGCTAGATGGCTTGTACTTGTTTTGGGCGTAAGACTCATCAATGAGTCCTTCTGCTTCGCCATAGACAGAGGTTGTGGACGCATAGAGAAATTTCTTTACATCTGATTTTAAAGATGCTTCCAATACATTTTTTGTTCCGATGAAATTAACCTTGTGCGTTTCTTTTGGATTATTTATTGTAGATGGTGCGTCAGTTATCGCGGCGAGATGTATCACGATGTCAATGTCTGACATTGCTTTTTTTAAATTGGGAGAGTTTATATCTTCTTCAATAAATTCGTATCTTTTATTATTGGAAAGATTGAAGAGTGAAGAGTAACGTTGAGTTGAGAGATTGTCGAGAATCCTTATTAACTCTATGTCTGGACGTTTTGCGTATTCTCTTATCAACTTTGAGCCGATGTGCCCCAAACCGCCTGTTACTAATATATTCATATAAACTAGATTTTATGTTAATTAATAAGTATTATGAGTGTGCATTGAAGTATAATAAAATATATAAAACAAGTTTAAATTTGAAGAGTATGCTTAACTTTGGAGACAGGAGATGCAGGGCGTGCGGCAGTGATAGTTTAGTCAAGTTTATTTCTTTTGGCAAGATGCCTGCTGCGAACGGATTTTTGAGAAAAGAAGAGCTTGAGAAAGAAGAGTATATGTATGATATGGAAGTCGGTTTTTGCGAGGAGTGCAAGATGGTTCAGCTTATTGAAATGCCTCCTTATGAAAAGTATATAGTTCCTGACGCTTTAGGCAAGACGAATTATGCTTTTTACTCTTCAACGTCGAAGTTTATGGAGGAGCATTTTGCCGAGATGGCGAGAGAAGTTGAGGAGAGGTTCTTGGAGGAGGGAGATAAAGTTCTTGAAATTGGGAGCAATGATGGAATAATGCTGAAGGCGTTCAGGAAGAATAGAGTGCTTGGAGTTGAGCCGTCTGATAATGTGGCGGACATTGCGCGAGCGCTTGGAATAGAGACGATAAGCGAGTTCTTTACAGAGGAGTTGGCTGACAGGATTTTGTCTGCGGGGGGGAAATTCAAGGCAATACTATCAACTAATGTTTTCCTGAATATAATTGAGATTGAAAGCTGTGTTGAAGGAATAAAAAAATTGCTTGATGAGAAAGGAGTTTTTATAACTGAGGACCCTTACATTATTGATATTCTTGAAAAGATATCTTATGACCAGATTTATGACGAGCATGTATGGTATTTCTCTTTAATGAGCTTGAGCAACTTGTTTGAGAGATTTGGAATGGAGATATTTGACGCTGAGAGGCAGTGGGTGCATGGCGGTTCAATGAGAGTTTATGTTTGTAAGAAAGGAGCTTATGAAAAAACAGAGAGATTGAGAAAGTATCTACAAGAG
>CAYIAU010000097.1:0-2649 GCA_964361465.1 Candidatus Woesearchaeota archaeon | reverse complement strand
CTTCAACTCAAGCTTCTGTTCAGCAGTGCAATTCCGAGTCAACGCAGGTTTATTGAGTTCTGTTCCGCAGCTATTAGAATCAGAACACGCCCTCATTTGTTGCCCGCCATTTGAACATTCCTCCCAAAGCGTGCAAGTCCAACTCTCTGTGCAAATCCCGCCCTCGCCTCCACTGCCCGCCCCGCTTGAAACCCCTGTTGCACCGCCAGTCGTGTCATTTGTTGAAATCGTGGCATTAGTTGTTGCCGTCGTGACATTGCCTACCGTGCCGTTAATAGAAGCATTTCCAGAAGTTGTTGTTCCTCCTCCAGTCGTTCCCCCGCCCCCAGAAGTAGTTGTCCCGCCAGACCCAGAAGTAGTAGTTCCTCCGCTCGTAGTTGTTTCTTCAGGAGAAGTGCAAGATTCAGATGTAGCCGGCTTATTTGAAGTAGTGCCACAACTGTTAGAATCAGAGCAAGAACGCGTCCTTGCTCCTTGATTACAAGAGCTCCAATCTCCACACGTCCAGCTCTCTGTACAAGGCGGAGTGCAAGTCTCAACACTCACCGGCTTGTTATAAGTAGTCCCGCATCCATTTGCATCATAGCATCTCCTATACCTAAACCCATTATTAGTACAGGCATTCCATCCGCTACACTCCCAATTCTCAACACAATCCTCAACAATCCCTCCAGTCAAAGGAGAAGTTGCCTCATCAAGCGCGAGCTCCTCACCGCACTTCTCTGCCTCATAAAAAATAGCATTAACTTCCTCCTCATTGCCAAAATAAATAGCTAAGTCCTTATCAGGATTTGCCTTCGCGTAAAAAGCAGTAAGCCCTTTTATCTGCTCTTCTAAATCCTCCTGTAACACTCCAGCAGCAGTCCCGTCAAACAAAACCTGCGACAACTCAAAATCTATCTCCTTAGACAAGTCATAAACCTGAACGTCCTCATCAAAACTCTCTATCAAGCTGTAACGATTTCCCAACCCAATAACAACCGCAACTATAACTATCGCCGCTATCAAAAAAAACTGCCCTCTCTTTTTCATGCCACAATAAAACAAGAGGTATTAAAAAACCTTACTATCTAGTGTTAGAATAAAATTCCCCGACATTTTCCCAATTCACGACATTCCAAAACGCCTTGACATACTCATCTCTTTTATTGAAGTAGTGAAGATAGTAAGCATGCTCCCAAACATCCAATCCCAAGATAGGAATTTTTCCGTCCATCAAAGGTGAATCTTGATTCGGCGTGTCAATAATCTCCAATTCTCCGTCGGAAACAACGAGCCACGCCCAACCGCTCCCAAAGCGCCCCATTGCCGCTTCAGAAAATTTCTCCTTGAATTCATCAAAACTCCCAAACTTCTCCTTAATCTTCTCGGCAATCTCGCCCGTAAACTCCTTCTTGTCATCGTCATTCGTCAAAATCTTCCAAAACAAACTATGATTAAAATGCCCGCCCCCGTTATTCCTCACAGCAGTTCTAATCTCTTCAGGCAGAGAATCAATATCCCTCAGAAGCTCTTCAACTTCCTTCCCCTCAAACTCTGTCCCCTGAACTGCAGCGTTCAATTTTTTCACATATCCAGTATGATGCTTGTCGTGATGAATCTCCATCGTCCTCGCATCAATGTGCGGCTCAAGCGCGTCAAATTCATACTCCAGTTCAGGCACTTCAAACACCATCTTCTCTCTTAAGATTAAGACTATTTAAAATTATGGTAGGCAATGGCTTAGTAGAAAGTAAATTATCCTCAGAGATTTGTAGTGATAAAAATGATAATCCGATACCTATGTTTTTGAGATTAAACGAACTTATAATGTATATTTAATCAGTGATAAATTTTTACTTTCTACAGGGCTACAAAAATGGAAAATTTATAAATAATTGCGATATTTAGTTATTATGGAAAAGATAGATCTTTTGACAAACAAGGAAGATTATATATACCTGAAGAGATAAGAAGACTTTTGCAGTTTAAGACATTAGTATTAAGGATGCACGATACATCTCTTGTTATTGAACCAATCGATGACGATCCGATTGAAGCATTGAGCAAGCTCGGAAAAGAAAAACTAAAAGGAAAATCTATCAAAGCTTTAAAAAAAGAAGCCATGGAGGAAATAGAAAAGAATGCACTCAAAAAAATACGCAGATTCTGATTTTTTCTTGGCTTTGTTAAAGGATTCCGACTGGCTCAAAGAAAAGGCAGAAAGAGTGTATAAAGAAAATAAAAAATCTATTTACATTTCTCCCTTTACAGTTGTAGAGTTAATGGTTGTTTGTATTAGGGAAGGCATTCCATTAAAAGAAACCTTGTTTCAAATATCCAGAATTGCCGGATTAACTTTCATTAAGTGGGATTTGTTCTTTAAAGCTGCTGAATATATTGAAGAAGGAGCCAGTATTTTTGATGCTTTGCTTATGGCTTTTGCTAAGGAAAGTGAAATAGCTTTTTCTGAAGAAAGCGAGATAATAAGCTCTAATAAGATTTATGAAAAATTTGGGTTTAGAGTGATTGATGTCACAAAACCTTCGGCTTTAACCCTGCACTGAAGTGCGGGGCCTGTTAGTGGTTTTGTGACCGCCGGAGAAATCCTCGCTAATCACAAAGTTCTTGATGGCCCAGAGAACCTTCGGTTCTCTGTGTTGTGAGACC
>CAYIAU010000096.1:0-2695 GCA_964361465.1 Candidatus Woesearchaeota archaeon | reverse complement strand
ACCAATAAAAGTCATAAGTCACTACGACACCGACGGCATAACCTCTGCCGCGATTTTCACTCAGGCGCTAAAACGCTGGAACAAAAAATTCTCGCTCCAGATAATAAAATCACTCGAACCCGAGTTCATATCATCTCTCCCGGAAAAACAAATAATAATCTTTCTCGACTTGGCGTCAAACTCTCTCTCCCACATCTCAAAAATAAATTCAGATTTCTTCATACTTGACCATCACGAAATAATTCAGGAAATTCCAAAAAACGTCACAATGATTAATCCTCTTAATCAATCTCCTCCTTCCTCAATTTGCAGCGCCGCGATCTGCTATCTTTTCGCAAAAACTCTCTCTCAACAAAACACAAACTTGGCAACTCTCTCTGTCATAGGAATGGTTGGCGATACACACGAAAAAAATCTCTCGCCAGTCTACAATGAAATTCTAAATGACTCCCAAACAACAATAAAAAGGGGTCTCTTAATCTACCCCTCAACTCGCCCGCTCAACAAAGCGCTGGAATATTCCTCCTCTCCATACTTGCCAGGAGTCACTGGCTCACCATCAGGAGTTCTAGAACTTTTAAGAGACGCAGGAATAAAAAGAGAGCAAAACGAATACAAAGCACTCTACGAACTCTCAGAGCAGGAAATGTCAGCACTCATAACAGCAATAATGCTCCGCTCAATGAAAAAAACAGCTCCCGAAGAATTAATCGGAAATCTCTATCTAGTTAAATTCTTCAACAAATTAGAAGACTCCCGCGAACTCTCTGCCCTCATCAACGCTTGCAGCAGAATGGGCCGTCCTGAAATAGCTCTCGGCTTCTGCCTCGGCGGCTCAGAGCAAAAAAAAGAAGCTGAAAAAATATACCGCGAATACAAGCAGAACCTGGTCGCAGCGCTAAGATACGTTTCAGAAACAGAAAAAATCTCAGGCAAGAAATACACAATAATCAATGCGAGAGACAAAATAAAAGACACAATAATCGGAACAATCGCCTCAATAATCTCCCACTCCCCAACATACGAAAAAGGAACAATGATAATCGCGCTCGCCTACAACGAAAACAAAATAAAAGTCTCGGCAAGAATCGCAGGAAGAGAAGGACGCAACGTCCGCGAAGTCCTAAACAAAATAGTAGTCCCTCTCGGCGGCGAAGTCGGCGGACACCCAAACGCGGCCGGCTGCATAATCGGGAAAGACCAAGAAGAGATATTCATCCAAGAGCTCAGAAAAACCCTTGATATTGAGTTTGTTAAAGTCTAACCCAAAAACCTTAAAACCCTCCCTTCTCTCAAATTACAATGCAAGCAAGCCAAAAAAAACTAACAAGGTTCCTGGAAATATCCTGCCCCAGATGCGCTCACACGCAGATAATCTACGGCAATTCCTCAATAAAAATAAAATGCGAAGAGTGCAATCTTCTCCTCGTAAAAACAAAAGGCGGAAAAACAAAAGTCAAAGCAAGAGTCAGGAGCGTGCTGAAATGAGCAAACCAAGATTAAAAGAAGACGATATCGTCCTGTGCATTGTAAAAAAAATAGAAGGCGCGACCGTTTTCGTTGAAATAGAAGGAAACGGCTCAGGCACAATAGTCCTCTCTGAAATCGCAGCAGGAAGAATAAGAAACTTAAGAGACTACGTCTCCCCAAACAAAAGAATCGTCTGCAAAGTTCTTAAAATTTCACCAGCCAACATAGAGCTCTCCCTAAGAAGGGTAACCGCAGGCGAGAGAGAAGAAGCGCTGGAAGCAGACAAAAAAGAAAAAACACTCGCAAGCATACTAAAAACAATCGTATCCAATCCAAAAGAAATAATAGAAAAAATAAAAGAATCTCACTCCATCTCTGACTTCCTCGAGGAAGCGCGCGAAATCCCAAAGCTCCTGGAAGAATTCCTCACCAAAGAGCAGGCAGAAAAGCTCAGCTCTTTGCTCTCACAAAAAAAAGAAAAAGAAAAATCAATCAAAAGAACATTCAATCTTTCCTCCAACTCCCCCCGAGGTTTAGAAGACATAAAATCAATACTCTCCCTTGAGAAAGACAAGCAGGCAGAAATTCATTATCTCGGCGCCTCAAAATTCTCCATAGAAAAAAAATCGCCAAATCCTAAACAAACAGAAAAACTCCTCGACGAGATTCTTGAAAAAATTGAGGAGAAAGCAAAGCAAAAACACACGCTCTTTTCCTTAAAGGAAAAATAATTAATACCTAAATTCCTAAAATAATAATGAAAAGAAAAGACATTCTGAATATACTCTTCTGGATAACATTAGTAATTGGTGTTTTATTACTTCTCTGGTATATATTAGGAAATAGTCCAACAGAACTGGCAATTACAATTACTTTTCTCTTAATGTTAATGTTCAAAATGTGGGCAATGTCTGACGACTTAAAAGACTTCAAATATGAAACTAAATTTTCATTCAATAAAGTAAAGGAAGATATAAATAAAGTAAATGATAAACTAAAAAAACATGAAAATGAAATTAAAATGCTACACAGACAAAAAAGGAAATAAAATCTACACCCTGAAAGAAATCTCTCCCTCTGGCGAGCCAACAAAAGATGCGCATTATAAGTTCATCACAAAGTTCTTGAGTAATACCACACACTAAAGTGTGTGGTTTGTTTGAACTTTGGGAGACTAAGATAAAACCAGGCTTATCCACACTCTAAAGAATGTGGTTTTATCTTT
>CAYIAU010000095.1:0-2747 GCA_964361465.1 Candidatus Woesearchaeota archaeon | reverse complement strand
ATTGCTTTTTCAATTTCCTTGTTGTATTCTTCTAAGTCTATTTTTACTAACTTCTTTTTATTTTTCTTTACCATTTTTTAGTGCCTTAAGCTCTGCTTGTATTCTATTGTTTAACCCTATCTGCTTAATATACTTTTCGTTCAGTTCTGAGGATTCTTTCTTAATAAATTGAATAATTCTCATGTATCTTCTTTCTATTAAATCTTCTGCATAATGGTTGCCTACGATATAGATAGTTGGGAGAAGTATTGTTTCTATAGTTAATATCACGATGGAGTGTTCTGGGAAGATGTATGCCAGGATTATGAAGATAATTGCCGTCAGTGTTGCTATTATTGTTATTGCAATTCTTATATTGGACAGACCCATTTTTTTGGTAGGAGTTTTGATTATAAAAGAATAATTGTGCTGATAGATAAGTTTTTATATTATTAATTTGAGATATTGCCATGGCAGACAAAGCAGAACAAGTTCCGCTAGCCTGCCATTTTGGAGATTAAAATAAAATGGTAGACAATAAAATACAGATGCCCGGCGTGTTCGGGGGCTTGATGAGATATGATGAGGAGTATAAAAGCAGGTTTATACTCTCGCCGACAGCTGTTGTTGGATTTATTATCGCGATTATTGTTTTTGTTGTTGTTCTGAAATTGTTTTTTCCTATTGCAGGACTGGCGTGATGCAGAGCACAAAAGTCACAATTCTTTTGTCTCTGTCTCACAAACTTCCCCTGAAGATATAAAAGAAGTTTGTGATTAGGCTTCTACTCTTGAGAAGAAATAGCTTCCTATTGCGAAGAGTATTGATGATGTAATTATCATTACTGCGAGACTTGCTGCGAGCGGGATGTTGGCGTTTCCCGTAAGGAGTGCTCTTAGGCCTTCAACGCCGTAGGAGAGAGGGTTGAAGAGAGTTACCACAGCTACTTCTTTTGGCAGGCTGTCAAGCGGGAAGAGTGCGCCGGAGAGAAAGAAGATGGGCATTAGTATGAAGTTCATTATGAAAGGGAAGGCACGCATATCTTCAAGTTTTGACGCTATCGCAACTCCGAAGGAGGAGAAGAGGAAGCCGATTAGAAACATAAAGATGTAGGCGGGAATTATTGCTAGGAATGAAATTGGGCGGAAGCCGAAGAGAAGAGTCAGGATTAAAATTAGGGTTGCTTGGAGCAGGGCGATTGTAGCGCCGCCGAGAGTTTTACCGAGCATAATCTGCCATCGCGGGACTGGAGAGACGAGAGTTTCTTTTAGGAAGCCGAACTGCCTGTCCCAGATTACTTCTATTCCGGAGAAGACTGCGGTGAAGAGAATTGTCATTGAGATTATTCCAGGGGCTAAAAATTCAAGGTAGTTTCCGCCGCCGGCTTTTGAGTAGATTGGGCCGAAGCCGAAGCCGAGTGCGAGGAAGAATAATATGGGCTGTCCGAGCGAGCTGAGCATTCTTCCGCGCGAGCGCCAGTATCTTATCAGTTGTCTTTTCCACATTACTAAAATGCCGCTCACATTTCCCTCCCCCAGGATTTCTGGACTGCGCGCATTCTATCCTTGGCAGAGCTGGATTCTTCCCTGATTGTGTGTCCTGTTAGTTTTAGGAATGCTTTTTCAAGAGAGGGAGATTTGGTTGAGTTTTTGAGCTGAGAGGGCGAGCCAATTTTGATTATTTTGCCGTGGTCTATTATTACTATTCTTTTTGCTACTTTTTCTGCTTCGTCCATGTAGTGTGTTGTCAGAAAGATTGTCATTTTTTCTTTTTTGTTGACTGATTTGACGTATTTCCAGAGTTGATTTCTTGTTTGAGGATCTAAGCCGAGTGTTGGCTCGTCGAGGAAAAGGATTTTAGGGTGATGGAGGAAACCGCGTGCGATTTCCAAACGGCGCTTCATTCCGCCTGAGAAGTTTTTGACGAAGTCGTCTTTTCTTTCCAATAGTCCGACGAGTTTTAGGAGGGATTCAATTCTTGCTTTTCTTTCTGCTTTTGGGACAGAGTAAAGAGCGGCGTGGAATTCCATATTTTCTTTTGCCGTGAGCTCGTTGTCGAGACTTTGGTCTTGGAAGACGATTCCGAAGGATTGTCTTGTCTGGTGTTTTTGTTTTACAGGATTAAAGTTGTTTATGAGCATTTCTCCTGAGGTTGGAGAGAGCATTGTCGTGAGCATTCGAATTGTTGTTGTCTTGCCGGCTCCGTTTGGGCCGAGGAAGCCGAAGATTTCTCCCTGCTTTACGTCGAAAGAGATGTTATCTACGGCTGTGAGGGATTTGAATTTTTTTGTGAGATTTTTTACTTCTATGATAGGTTTTTGCTTTTGCATTTTTGGAGTAAGGAGAGGAAGTTTTTAAGGCTGTTGGGTTGATAGTAAGAGAATTAACTTGTTTAACGCTCGTAGAAATCCTCGTATTCAGAGATTGAGAATCTCTGACCCATTCAACTCTCCGAGTTGAAGGTTTTAATCCGAGGCTATCCAAAGATAAAACCACATTCTTTAGAGTGTGGATAAAGCTTGGTTTTATCTTAGTCTCACAAAGTTCAAACAAACCACACACTTTAGTGTGTGGTATTACTCAAGAACTTTGTGATTAGCGAGGATTTCTACGGCGGTCACAAAACCACTAACAAGCCCCGCACTGAAGTGCGGGGTTAAAGCCGAAGGTTTTGTGACATAGGACAGCCAATTCGTGAAGCTCTGTCTTATCCCAAGATAAAACCACATTCTTTAGAGTGTGGATAAAGCTTGGTTTTATCTTAGCTTC
>CAYIAU010000094.1:0-2869 GCA_964361465.1 Candidatus Woesearchaeota archaeon | reverse complement strand
AACCATTAACAAGCCCCGCACTTCAGTGCGGGGTTAAAGCCGAAGGTTTTGTGACCTATCTTTATAATTGGTTTGTATGCTCCAAAAATCTTGTGAAATTTTTCTTCTTAACTTATTATATATATTAAGGACATTGCTTTAGTTTTTTATCTGAGAACGTTTTTGATGCTTACTTGAAAACGTTTTTGAACCAGCTGACTTCTCCTTGAATTGTTTTGAAAGGATGGGAGAGGTTTAGATGCATTGGGGGCACGTCTTCAACGCTTCTTTCTTCTTTTATGGCTGGAAGGAAGAGCAAGCCGACGAGCAGTCTGAGAACTGCTGAGATTAGAAATGCGAATAGAATTGGAGCTATGAAATTTATCGGAGCGTATTTTATTATTGCGCCTCCGAGCAGCGAGCCGAGGAAGACGCCGAAGCCGACGAGGAGGTTTGAGTAGGCAGCGCAGATTCCTCTTTTTTGCGGAGAGACAGCGTCGTAGGTGAAGTTTGTGAATGAGATTATCAGCGCTGCGTTGCCAATTCCTGAAATTAGCTGAGGTATGGCAATGAGCCAGAGCGGGCTTTTGATGAAGAGCCAGAGAAATGGAGTGAGGGCGAAGGCGAGATTGCCGATGTAGAATAGCTTGATGTTGCCAAAGCGGTCTGAGAATTTTCCTATTAGCGGCGAGAAGACAAGATAGAATGCAGAGGCGCTCATGCTTACTATTATGAATGTGACGTAGCTGAAGTTCAAGTCTTGGAGCATGTAGACTGCGAAGAAAGGAGAGGCGATGTACATTGATAAGTAGAAGAAGAATCTGTAGACTGAGAATTTTCCGAAATTGTCAAAGCGTTTTATGAAAGCCCAGAATGAGAAGTAATAATCTTTTTTGAGCTTGAATTTTGGGGAGTATTGTTTTTTGAATATTGCATAAGAGATGACTCTGAAGAAGAATGCGAGGAAGAAGAGTATGCTGAATCCTAAAAGTGCCAGACCGTTTGTTTTGAATGCGTCAAGAACGAATGCGCTTATGAGAACTCCTGCCAAGCCGACAGCGCCGGCGACTAAATTTCTTTTGCCGTAGTATTTTCCTTTTTCTTTTACTGGGACGAGGTCTCCCATCCATGAGAACCAGGCAGGGAACGCGATACCGCTGAATGCAGTAAGAAGAGTGAATAGGAGGACTAATGTGTATGGGAGAGTGAGGGGGAAGATTCCTCTCCAAGCGAAGTAGCTTAGCGCTGCTATTGGTAGCCACATTAACGCTTCTAATAGTACGAAGTAGAGAACTATCTTTTTTCTTGAGCGCGACTCCATTAATTTTGAGCCGAGGAGCTGTGAGATTGGAGAGATTAGGCCGGAGAGCGAGCTTAGGAGTCCTATTTGGAAAGCGTTTGCTTTTAACAATAGTGCAAAAGGAGTTATGTAGCTGTCGCCGAGCGAGGCAGAGAGACTTGCAGCTGCGCCCTCGTTTATGCTTAGCTCAAGGGCTTTTTGCTTTGAGTGCTTGATTCTTTCTGTTGAAGCTTCAACCTCTTTTTCAACGCTGGAGATGTCCAGCAATGGATTTGACATGCTTTAATTTGGGGAAATTTGTTTATAAAATTATGGCTAGAAAAGTGGGCATAATTTTTTTAGTGGTTTGTAAAATTGGGCAGATAGTAAGAAATTAATGGAGATTAAATTTTTCCAAGAACAGAAGAAATATCTCTTGTTAAAGAAGGATTATTGTAAACTACAACTTTAATATCTTCCAACGTAGTTTTTTTAGAGTATTTGCTTACAAAACTACTTAATCCATCCGCCATTTTTCTTACAGCTTGTTCTGGTGTTTCCCTAACCCCTGCCATAACTCCCATCCTTATAGTTGGAACTAAAAGAGAAGTGTAACCTTCATTACTCGCAGCTTCTAAACCAGCATAAACCACTTTATCTAATGGAGATTTTAAATCATCTATAACAAAAACTACATCTCTAAATTTTCCTTTATGCTTTCCAGACCCTCTAGCAACTACTGTTTGCAAATTATTTAAAGGAGCAGCTTGCGAAGCTTGATTATGATACATATTTCCTGCAACCCTTTGAATAGCTCCATCAATTCCTCCAAACCATAATCCTCCAGAATTAATTGCAGTCATTAAAGCATCTGCTGGAATTTGAGTTATATCTCCTTCAACTGCGTATATTTTTGGTTTTGCCATATAAAATATTGAAAGAGGGTCTATATAAACTTTTTGTCTGTAATTACTTTTAGATTACGATATAATAAGAATTGTAACAATTTTTATCATAAAAAGTGTAATCCATTATGTTATAAATTTGTGGGAAGTTTTTCTCCTATGGTTTACAAAGATTTTGACTGCTAAGATGAAAGATTTGTTTCCAAGCTGTATCTTGTCCTTATTCCTTTAAGGGTGCTTTCTAGAATTTCAGGAAGAGACTCTGCTATTTTTTCATAGCTTCTTCTGAGAGCGCCGGCTTTCTTTGAGCTGCCTCTTGTTTTTTCTTTGATTAGATATGCTGAAACAGCTGCTGGTCTGTCAAATAAGTTGTGAGGCACGATATGTAGTTTGTATAGTCCTATTTCTATTGGTTTTCTTGGGAGTGTTCCTTCAAGGGCTTTATTTATAGCTCTTTTTACTTCTCTTCCATACTTTTCAATTCTGGTGTCAAATCCGTTTAGTTCTAGTTCAGTATTTTTTGTATAGACAGCATATGGTATTTTTGAGAATTTTCTTTTGTCGGAATGAGTTCTGGAGGATGCCTGCACCATTTTGTGTGCTCCTTCAACTGCTTCTATTAACACATTTCCTGTTTGTGCCCTGAACTCATCTCTTAATCTTTCTATCTCTTGCTGGTTTTTTGCGTCAGCTATTGCATACATTT
>CAYIAU010000093.1:0-2935 GCA_964361465.1 Candidatus Woesearchaeota archaeon | reverse complement strand
TATCCAGTATAAACAGGTCCTATTTCAACACCTGCTCTCGCACTCTTAATATAAAACTCTTCCAATTTTCTGTACCTCTTTGCTGTCTCAACAGAAACAGATGGCCTTATCCTCTCCAAAGCATCTATAAAATCGCTTTTTGTAACTTCCTTTGCTCCCATGTCCCTTCTAAGAGCATTTAATGCAGCTTCCCTCACAACTGCTTCAATATCAGCCCCGACAAATCCTTCTGTCATTCCAACAAGCTCTGACAAACTAACATCTTTAGCAAGTGGCGTATTTTTCGTATGCACTTTAAATATCAACTCCCTTGATTTCTCATCAGGCACATCAACTAAAATTATCCTGTCAAATCTTCCTGGTCTTAATAATGCAGGATCTAACATATCTGGCCTGTTAGTTGCTCCTATAACAGTAACATTCTTTAAATCTTCTAATCCATCCATCTCAGCAAGCAGCTGATTCAAAACTCTCTCTGTAACTTTTGTTCCTGTTTCATACCCTCTTCTTCCTGCCAATGCATCAATCTCGTCAAAAAATATAACACACGGTGCAACTTGTCTTGCTCTCTCAAAAATTTTTCTAACTCCCTTCTCGCTGTTATGTGCAATAACTCCTCCAAATCCTCCTATAAAATTCTGCTCTCCTGGAACAGAAACATCATAAACATATTCCTCTGGCTCTATTTTCCTTATTTCTTTAACTAAATCAAAATAAATATCTCCCTCTACTAAATCCCAATACTCTTTATATTTTGTCTTGTCCTTATCTACTAAAACAAGCATATTTTTTAGCTTTTCCTTCCCTACAGCTTTGTTTGTAGAATAAACTCCTAAACTAGATGAAGCAAGCTCATACAACTCGCCTGATAAAGGAATTAAATCAGACCTAAACCACTTTCTAGATTCTATATACTCTGCTATTCTATCATCTCTTAATTTATCAATAAACCCTATCTCTTTAAACCTCTCAAAATTCTTAACACCAAATATACTTATTCTATGTGTCACGCTTCCTGTTCTCTCTAATTTCTCATAGTGTGTGGCAACAATTCCAAAATCTAAAAGCAAATAAAGCAAATCATTTGCAAGCTCCTTACTTATTGTTCCTGCTTCTATCTTAAACTTTCCTCTCTCTGCTCTATAAATTGAACCATCTCCGCTGAAATATCCTCTTAATAAATTTGCCTTGCTTTCCTTATCTAAAATAAAAGCAAGTACTGGCAATCTTTTGCTTTCAGCTCCAGCTTGCAATCCAAGCACATTCCTAAATACTTTCTGTAAAAATACTGAGTTTATAGTCATACATGTTTCCATTTCAGAAATGTTAAATCCAAATTTCTCACACACTCTTCTCAGATCCTCTCTAACCTCTTTATTTTGATTATGAATTCTGATTGTATATCCATTAAAATCTCCTTCAGCCATCCATACTCCAACTAATCTCCAAAAATCTTTGTCAATATTAAATATCACTGGATACTCGTTTATGCTTCCTCTGTGCTTAATCTTAATTTCATTATACTCCAAAGCCAATTTTGCCTCTCTAATTAATTTATCAAAATTTATTATAGAAACAGGCAAGTTTTTATATATTAAATCATATAAATATCTCTTTGAAACATTTAATAGCTCTGCTGTCTTATCACTGCCCAATATTTTCTCAGCTCTTATTAAATATTCTTTTATATTGCTTATAAAAATATCCTCATCACTCTTGAAATATTCATAAAGATTTATGTTCTTTATATGCTCTCTTGGCAAATTCAAATTTCTTGGTATTGCTATATAGCTCTCATTAGCAATTAAATGACTGACAGGAATATCACTGAATTTTCCATTTACAAATGAAAATAGTGAATGATAATCAGTAACTTTTATCTTTCTTCCTGTTCTTGTAGTTACCTCAAATAAATTTCCAGTTAGTTTATGTTTAATATAGTCATTAATTTTTGCAAATCTAATTCTCTTTTCTTTATCAAAAGCCAAAACCTCTACATCTGCTTTTTTCTCAACTATATCCCCAATCTTCACCCTCTTTACAATCCCATTTTCTTTAACTATCAGCTCTTCATTATATGGCAAACTCTCGCCCACCCATTGACTTAATAAAGACGGTCCCTTAACTTGAATGAAATTTGCTTCTGACTCTTTTGCAACTGCTTTTGCTAGCAACGTCTTTCCAGTTCCAGGAGGTCCATAAAGCAAAACTCCTTTTGGTGGTGTTATTCCTAAGCTCTTAAAAGCTCCTGGATTCCTCACAGGCCACTCAATTGCCTCTTTCAATGCTTCCTTTGTCCTTTCCAAACCTCCAATATCGCCCCATCCAATATTTGGCGTTTCCACTAAAACCTCTCTCATTGCACTTGGTCTTACTGTCATCAAGGCATCTTCAAAATCCTTTGCCCTTATAATAATTTTATCCAAAACTTCTGGTGGTATCGGCTCTTCGTCTTCAAGTCTCAAACTCGGCAGAATCTTTCTTAAAACTATCATTGCTGCCTCTTTTGTCAAAGCACTTAGGTCTGCTCCAACAAACCCGTGCGTTTTAGCAGCAAGATAATCCAAATTAACATCCTTTGCAAGAGGCATGTTTCTCGTATGTATTTTTAAAATGTTCAGTCTGCCATACTTGTCAGGAACAGATATTGAAACTTCCCTGTCAAATCTTCCTGGTCTTCTCAAAGCAGGATCAATAGAATTAACCCTGTTTGTAGCTCCAATAACAACTATCTTTCCTCTTGTTTTCAATCCATCCATCATTGTTAAAAGCTGCGAAACAACTCTTCTTTCAACCTCTCCCTGAACTTCCTCTCTTTTTGGAGCAATTGCATCAATCTCGTCAATAAAAATTATAGAGGGCGCGTTTTTTTCCGCCTCGTCAAATATGTCTCTAACTCTTTTTTCACTCTCACCGTAGTACTTGGACATCACCT
>CAYIAU010000092.1:0-3043 GCA_964361465.1 Candidatus Woesearchaeota archaeon | reverse complement strand
TGCGGGGCTTGTTAGTGGTTTTGTGACCGCCGGAGAAATCCTCGCTAATAACCTCGGATTAAAATCCGAGGATTTCTACGAGCGTTAAAATCTGAAATGCCTCTGCAGCATCTGCACTTTCCGTCTATATTTCATCTTCAAATAAACTCCATAAACAATCCCTGCAAGAAATCCGCCGAAATGAGCAACATTCCCGATAGGAAGATTAGCCGCCAAAGTCGCAGCCCAAGTTATGAACAACACTAAAGGAATCATCACATACGCCGGCAAAGTGAAAAACGGAAAGAATATTATCGCAAACCTAAGTCTCGGCAGTAAAATAACAAAAAGCCCTGCGATCGCAAAAATCGCTCCGGAAGCCCCAACCATGAAAACATCAGAACCCCCAAAAGCCCGCGCCCCGAAAGCACTCCCTCCAAAATACCCGGAAAGAAGCACTGACAAAATCCCTGCGAAAATCCCAGAAATTAAATAAAACCACAAAAATCTTTTCCGCCCAATAATCCTCTCGCTCAAACTCCCCAAAGAAAACAGCACAAACATGTTAATAAATAAATGCAAAACCCCGCCATGCGTGAACATGTGCGCGATTAGCGTCCATAAATATCTCCCCTGCAATATGTTGCTTGGCTTCAGCGCAAAATAATTTATCGCTTCTGGATTACGAGCAAGAGAAACAAACACCGCAAAAGAAAAAACAATTGTAATAATCATCAGCCATCCGACTACTGAAAAATTCCTAAGCCGCTCAAAAGCCCCTCTGCTCTTTCTATAACTCCTCATTTCCTTTTCTTCTTCCCCTTTTTCTTTCCAGAACTCTTTCTTGCCCTGCCTTTCTTCGGCTTCTTCTTCGCGAGCGTCTTCGCGGCCTTCTTCCCCTTCTCGCCCTCCCTAATCTTTCTCGCCTCCCTCTCGCGTTTTCTCTTCCTCATAATCCTCTCTTTCTCCTTCTCTTTCTCCTCTGCTCTCAATCTTCGCGCTTTTGCACTGCTCTCTTTCTTCTCAACATCTCCCAAATCAACATTGACCTCGCTCAACAACGCCTGAAGTTTCTTCACCGCATCCTCAAGCCCTTTAACAACTTCCCCAGAATCTCTAATCTCAAGAATCTCGCCGCACTCTGGACAAGTATAATCGTGCAAAAGCGCGTTCTCCTCGTTATATTCAATACCGCAATTCTTGCAGTAATAAAACGTCTTCGCCTTCCTGCTCTTCAGCTGGTTGCTCAAATTAGTTATCTCATCAGTCAGTTTGTCTCTGAACTTCAGCAAACTCTTTCCAGAATTCAGCGTCCAAAAATAAGTGTACCATCCTCCCTTCTTCTTGTCCTTCCTCCTCACAAAACTGACAAGCCCTTGATCAGCAAGTTTGTACAGAATGTTTCGCGTCTGGTTTATCGTCAAGTTCAGCTTCTTCGCAACCAAAAACTCATTCACATTTTTCTTCCCATAAAGCAAATCTACAATTCCTTCAGCGCTCTGTCCAGCGAACGAAACCACGATCCCCTTGAGAAGTTTGACTTGCATAACCTTTCTTGAAAAACCTAAATTAAATACCTTTCTATATCACAAAGCCCTTGCGTCTTACCACGCACTTTAGTGCGTGGTTTATTTAGGCTTTGGGAGACCCGGAAAAATCTCCAGAAACTATTCCGTCTTAAAAGATGGAGATTTTTACGAGGGTTCGCAAAAATGAACACGCAAAATGTCACCATTATAAAATTAATATAAACCTATATAAATTAATTTCAAAATTCATACTTATGTTCTCAAAGAAAAAGAGAAGTGATACGCTCCCAGATCTCCCTCCGTTAGAATCTCCCTTCCCAGAAAAATTTGAATCAGATGAAGAAGACGAAGAAGATTTTGAAAAGCACGCTCTTCCAACTTTCCCAGACTCCCCTAATCACGAGGGCTTCACTCAATCAGCAATAAAAGACGCAGTGAATATAGAAGAGGAAACTCCAGAGCTCCCAGAACTTCCTGAATACGATTCTCACTCCTCCGGTCTCCAAACTCAAGAAATGGAAGAATGGACTCCGCAAGAGCCCCGAGCTTTCCGCCCCCCAGAAATAAAAGAATCAATCCAAAGAATAGAAATACAAGAGCCAGAGCAAGTCATCCCGCCCCTCCCCCATAAAATGGAAGCTCCCCGCACAATCACTCTCCCCTTAACTGAAAGAAAGTCAGACATCTTCGTGAAAATAAACAAGTTCAACTCCGCGAAAAAATCCCTCGCTGAAATCGCAGGCAAGATTGAAGAAATAGATGAAACCCTAAGAAAAATCAAAGAAACAAAAATGCGTGAGGAGCAAGAGCTCTCGTCTTGGGAAAAAGAAATCGCTCTGCTAAAAGCCCACATAAGAAACGTGGAAGAAAATATATTTGAAAAACTTGAATAATGGCTCCCCAATCAGAATACGTCCGCCTCTCCAGCACCGAAAAAATTTTCGGAACAAAAGCTCTTCTGCACGCTCAGTTGAAAGCCCTCAACACAATAAAGCACTTGAAAGAATACAAAAAATTAAGGAATGAAGAATTCCTTCTAAAGCTCCAGCTAAAATCTCAAATAACAGAATCCCTCGCTCTCCTAAAAGAATTTGAAAAAAAACTTCCGAAAACTCCTTCTATCCAAAAAATAAAAAGGAAAGACGAGAAAACAGCAATGTTTGAATCAGAGCTCGCACAAATCAAGGATAAACTGCAAAGATTGCAATAACTCCAATTACCAATCAACCAGCTTCTCTATCTGTGCTTTCTCAATAGCTCTATCGTGCTTATCTTCTATACCTTTAAGATACTTCTCTAATCCAACATATTCACTAGGATTTTCCTTGGACTGCACAAGCAAATCACCTTCCCATATTCTTGGTTTATAAACTCTTGCCACATTAGGGCTCTGTTGAAAAAGTCATAGGGTAAAAGTTAATCTACCCTATGAACATGTATTCATTGAGGTGAATAACATGTCAAAAAAAGAGGAAAGACTAGGTCACAAAACCCTTCGGGTTTTAACCCCGCACTAAAGTGCGGGGCTTGTTCGT
>CAYIAU010000091.1:0-3091 GCA_964361465.1 Candidatus Woesearchaeota archaeon | reverse complement strand
TAACTGACCAGGGGATAATTCTATCTTTTCTAAAATTCTTTCTGATTGGATAAGATCAATTGTAAGTCTTTCTTCAGTTGTTTGTGTTAGTTCATGCATTGTTTTTTTAAATGGTCTAACTATATAAAATTATCGATTAATCTTAAAGGAAAGAGAAACTATTTAAAATGAGTAATATAAGGAGTTATATGATTAAGAAAAATAAGAGTTTAAATAAGGATATTAAGGGTTTGACGGTAAAAAAGAGCGAAAATTTTTCTGAGTGGTTTAGCCAGGTTGTGCAGAAGGCAGAGTTAGCAGACTCGAGATATAATGTTAAAGGATTTCTGGTTTTTCAGCCCTGGAGCGTTTTATGTATGGAAAAGATGTATGATCATTTGGAAAAAGTTTTGCAAAGAAAGGGACATAAGCCTTACTGGTATCCGACTTTAATTCCTGAGAAAAACTTGAAGAGGGAGAGCAATCATATTAAAGGTTTTACTCCAGAAGTGTTTTGGGTGACTCATGCAGGAAGCACTAAGCTGGAGGAAAGACTTGCGTTAAGACCGACTTCTGAGACAGCTTTTTACCAGATGTTTGGGCTTTGGATTAGAAGTTACAAAGATATGCCTTTCAAGACTTATCAAAGAGCCAATGTTTTTAGATATGAGACTAAAGCTACAAGGCCTTTCTTAAGGAGCAGGGAATTTTATTGGATTGAGAGCCATTGTGCTTTTGCGACAGAGAAAGAGGCGGAGAACCAGGTTAAAGAGGATATGGATACCACTGAGGAGGTTTTGCATGGTGTTTTTGGTTTACCCTTTATTTTCTTTGAAAGGCCTTCATGGGATAAGTTCCCGGGAGCGTATAGAACTTTTGCGGCCGACGTTTTGAATCCAGACGGAAGGGTTGTGCAACAGCCTTCAACTCATCTTCTCAGTCAGGAGTTTTCTAAAGCTTTCGGGGTCAAGTTTAATGATAAGGATGGAAAGGACAAGTTTGTTCACATAACTTGCTACGGGCCTGCTGTTTCGCGTATTTTTGCGAGCGTTGTTATTGTTCATGGGGATGATAAGGGTTTGAGATTTCCATGGGAGATTGCACCTTTGCAAGTTGTAATTGTTCCCATTAGTGGTGATAATAAGTTGGTGAGGAAGGCGGAAGAGCTGAAAAAAAAGGTCGAAGGTTTTGCTTCTGTTGAGATAGACCTAAGCGATAATTCCCCAGGAGAGAAATTTAACAAATGGGAATTAAAAGGCGTGCCTATAAGGGTGGATATAGGATTTGAAGAATTGAAAAAGAAGAAACTGACTGTTTATCGACGCGATTTGGATGAAAAGGAAGAGATTAATGAGAGAGATTTTGAGAGGCATGTTGAGAAGATTGCTAAGGAGTGTAGTTATAATCTGAAAAAGCAAGCGGATGAAATATTTAATGGAAAAGTTAAAGAGGTTAGGGATGTTGATGAGATGAAGAAAGTTATTGAGAGCGGCGATATCGCAAGGTGTGGTTTTTGTTCTGTGAATGAGGAAGGAGAAAAGTGCGCAGAGATTATTGAGAAGGAAGTAGGCGCGAAAGTTAGAGGGATGAAATTGAAAAAAGAGAAAGTTTCTGGGAAATGTGTGATTTGTGATAAGAAGGCAGAGAGGGTTGTTTATATTGCAAGGGACTATTGAGAAAACTCCAATATCTTTGTTTGATTAAACTCTTTCTCAAATTGAATTGTAGGTATTGTCGTCATTTCCATTATATTCTTTGAGAATTCTGTTATTTATATTTTTCTGTTGTGTTGGCTTAGTGATAATATTTTTATAGCTACTTGATATTGATTTGTTATGGCTGACTTGGATTTTAACGCAGGCGATTATGTGAGAGTAAGACTTGCTTTGAAGGAGATTGAGGGAATTGTTTTGGAGAGCTCTGAATCAGGGGTTCTGCTTTTGAAGTTGGAGTCCGGATATAACATTGGAATTCCGAGAGAGAATGTTTTGGGAGGAGAGGTGTTGAAGAAATATGCGGGAAATGGAAAGAAGAGCAGAGTTGTTAAAGAGGAGGGGAGCCATAAGGGGAAGAGTGTTGGTTTGATCGTTACTGGAGGGACTATTGCTTCTAAGTTGGATTATAGGACAGGGGGCGTGAAGCATTTGGTTGATGTTGAAGAATTCAGGGAGTTTTATCCTGAGTTGTTTGATATTGTTAATGTGAAGAAGGTTGATGTTCCTTTTATGATTGCTTCTGAGAATATGGGGTGGGAGCATTGGGTGAAGATTGCAGAGAGTATTGAGAAGATGCTTGACGATGGTGAGATAGAGGGAGTGATTGTGACTCATGGGACTGATTTTTTGGGATATAGTGCTGTTGCGCTGTCTTTTATGCTGAAAGAAATTGGGAAGCCAGTTGTATTGACTTATGCTCAGCGTTCAATTGACAGGGCTTCCAGCGACGCTAATTTGAACTTGCAGTGTGCGGCTCATATGGCTTTGTCTGATTGCGCTGAAGTTATGATTGTCGGGCACGCTTCAATTAACGACGATTATTGTTATGCTTTGCCTGGAACTAAGACTAGGAAGATGCATACTTCAAGGAGGGACGCTTTCAAGGCGATTAACAGCGAGCCGATTGCGCGTGTTTGGGCTGATGGGAAAATTGAGTTTTTGCGGGAGCATAGGGCGCGGAGTGACAGCAAGGTTTTTTTGGACAAGAATTTTACTGACAAAGTTGCTTTAGTGAAGTTTTATCCTGGCCAGAGCCCTGATATTCTTGATTATTACGCTTTGAAATATAAGGGGATTGTTGTTGAAGCGTCTGGGCTTGGGCATTTGCCAGTGGAAGAGAGCGGGCATTCTTGGCTTGGAGCTTTAAAGAGGCATATTAGGAATGGATTTGTTGTTTGCGCTGCTTGTCAGACTTTTTATGGCAGATTGGATCCTTTGGTTTATTCAAATGGGCGGGAGCTTTTAGATGCCGGCGTGATATTTTTGGAAGATATGCTTCCTGAAACTGCATTTGTGAAGCTTGGTTTTGTGTTGGGGCATCATGGATGGAAGGGGAAAGTGAAAGAGAAGATGCTTGATAATTTTGCCGGGGAGTTGAATGAGAAATTGGGGATTGA
>CAYIAU010000090.1:0-3134 GCA_964361465.1 Candidatus Woesearchaeota archaeon | reverse complement strand
AAAGGCATTCCTCCCTTCAAAGGATTCCCGGCAATTCTAGAGCCAAAAACCATATCTACATCTCCTTTCTCAAGTGGCTCCAACAATCTTGGTATCTCTTCTGGAAAATACTGCACGTCACCATGAAGCATCACGACAATGTCATAATTTTTGTCAATCGCATAATTATAACCCCACTTCTGATTCCCTCCATAACCTTTATTCTTCTCGTGTCTGACAATCGTCAAGTTTTTTCTCTTCTTCTCTCTCTTATATCTCTGCACTACTCTCGCAGTCCTATCTTGCGAACAATCGTCTGAAACAACAATCTCTTTCACCCTGCTCCAGATTTCTCCAGGTATCCTGTCCAAAAGCGTCTCTATAGTCCGTTCAGCATTATAAGCCACAACCAAAATCATTATCTTCTTTTTCTCTGGCATTTCAACTCCAGCAAACAACCCTATATATAAATTATGTCACAAAGCAATAGATTTTTATATCTCATATGTTCAGGTTTTAAATGGTAATGGTAAAAATTCTCGGCGGAATAGACTTGCTCTCATCTTTTGCTTTATTAATGTTAATCTTCGGCATAACGCCTCTGCTCCAATTCTCTCTTTTCTGCGCAGCCATTCTGCTTCTCAAAGGTATGTTTGTACTGACGGGTGACGTGTTAAGCGCGATTGACTTATTCTCTTCAATAATTCTGCTTCTCTCAATTTTTCTATCACTGCCTTCAATACTGCTATGGATTCCAGCTTTCCTGCTTCTCGCAAAGGGATTTGTTAGTTTTCTTTAGAGAACTTTGAATAATCCTTTTTGCGAAATTTGCAGTTGCTAAGACAGCAAGATTTCGCTCTTTCAAAGACTTCAACTCGAGAGTTGAATGTATCAAAGAACTTGTTCTTTGAGTTCTCTTAGAGAATTTTGCAAAATTCTCTCTAATCGCCCCCAAGCAAACTTAACAAATAATTGCCATAGCCACTTTTCAAAAGAGGTTCAGCCAACTTTCTTAACTGCGATTTATCAATAAGCCCCTTTCTAAAAGCTGCCTCTTCCGGACATCCAATTTTATAGCCCTGCCTCTCTTCAATTATTCTGACATATTTAGATGCATCATCCAGAGACTCAAAAGTCCCAGTGTCCAGCCACGCAGTGCCTCTATCCAAACGAACAACATTAAGCTTCCCCCTTGCCAAATAATTTCTATTAACATCAGTTATCTCCAATTCCCCTCTCGCACTCGGCTTTAATCTTTTAGCAATCTCAATAACAGAATTATCATAAAAATAAATGCCAGGCACCGCATAATGAGATTTTGGTTTTTCTGGCTTCTCCTCAATTGATAAAGCCCTTCCTTTCTCATCAAAATCCACAACACCATATCTCTCTGGATCCCTGACAGGATAAGCAAAAATAATTCCGCCATCTGGCTCCAAACATCTCTCCAAATTTGTGCCCAGTCCAGTTCCATGGAAAAGATTATCACCAAGAATTAAAGCAGCATTATCTTTTCCTATGAATTTCTCCCCTATAATAAATGCTTGCGCCAAGCCCTCTGGCTTTGGCTGTCCCGCATAAGAAAAAGAGCATCCAAATTGTCTGCCATCTTCCAAAAGATTCTGAAAGTGAGGCAAATCCCTCGGCGTGCTTATAATCAAAATCTCATTTATGCCAGCAAGCATCAAAGTTGATAAAGGGTAGTAAATCATAGGCTTGTCATAAACAGGTATAAGTTGTTTGTTAAATGATTTTGTTATCGGATACAACCTCGTGCCAGATCCTCCTGCAAGTATAATCCCCCTCATATAAATTCCTCATCTAAATTCATAACATATTCCGCTACACATTTCTTAACAGCGTCGTGAACTTCAGGGACTTCAATCCCCAAACTTTCAAGCTTCCCAACAGACAAAACGCAATTTGACCTCTTGGCAAGAGTAATCGCATCCAGCTCGTGAGCAGAAATAACCTCAAAATCCAATTTCCTCCCGCTCGCCTCTGAAAAAATCCCAAGTATCTTATCGTGCTTTATCGCCCCCTTATTTACAACATTAAAAACGCCAGAAGCGTCGCACTCCATTAATTCTTTAGTTATTCTCAACAAATCATCAATTACACTGATTGAATTATTAATGCTAATAACTTTTTCATATTTTAACAGCTTGTCTAACAAATTGCGCACGCTCGGCTTCCCATCCAAAGGCATCCTCGGCCTGATTATCAAGACATTGTCAAACTCCTTAAGTATTCTTTCAGCCAGTATCTTCGTCCTGCTGTAAAAACTTCCATAAAAATTCGGCTCATCCTCTTCGCTGAATCCTCTTCCGTTTTTGTCGCCGCTATAAAGACATCCACTGCTAAGATGAACCATTTTTTTACCTTTTTTCTCGCAAGCCGCTTGTATCAAGGCAGGCACGATGACATTAGAATGCATTGTCTCAACTTTATGCTCCTCGCACCAATCCACATTAGGCCTTCCAGTTTTGCCAAGGCAGTTTATGACAAACTCTGGATTATGTTTCTCAATTTCCGCGACAACAGCTCGCTCGTCAGAAATTCTCAACTCAGACAAAACTCCCTCATCACCCAAGTAATCATTAAACTGGTTCCCCAAATATCCGTTTCCAAAAATTAAATATTTCATCCTATGATGTCCTCCTTCCCTCAATGTTTTTCAAAGGCGCCCACCAATCCTCATTTTCTTTATACCAATCAATAGTCTTCATCAAGGCATCCTCAAATTTAAACCTCGGTCTCCATCCCAAGCTATGAATTTTTCTGCACTCCAAAGCATATCTCAAATCGTGCCCTTTCCTGTCTTCAACATACTCTATAAATGAATCATCCTTTCCCATAGCTTGCAATATCCTTTTTGTTAATTCAATATTAGACAGCTCATTCCCTCCGCCAATATTACAAACTTCGCCAATTTCTCCATTATGAATGATAAAGTCAATCGCCTCGCAATTATCCTGCACATAAATCCAATCTCTCACATTTTTCCCAGTGCCATACAAAGGCACTTTCTTATCTTGAATCAAGTTCGTGACAAAAAGAGGAATAACTTTCTCTGGAAATTGATAAGGCCCAAAATTATTGCTAGACCTTGTTATAACTATTGGTAACTTAAAAGTGAGATCGGAAGAGCGTCG
>CAYIAU010000089.1:0-3235 GCA_964361465.1 Candidatus Woesearchaeota archaeon | reverse complement strand
TCTCTTAATCTTTCTATCTCTTGCTGGTTTTTTGCGTCAGCTATTGCATACATTTCAGGTATGTCTTTCACACCTTGACGTTTAGCAAATGATTTTAATGGCTCTTTTGTCAAGGAGTGGAATAGATTTCTTAATCCAAGGGAAACTGTAATTTGAACTTGCTCCTCCAGAGCTTCTACCTTTGTTTTTACTTCCTTTAATCTTTCTTCTTGGGCTATGTATGAGCTTTGGAATGATGCTGTTAAATCTGCTTTTTCTTGCTCGTGCTGTTGAGTTATTCCTTCAAGTTTTTTTTCTGCTTCTCTTTGTTTCATTTGGGCGTCACCGACGATTCCTTGATAAACACTTTCTTTCATGTGGGCAAGTCTGTCGTATACTCTTGCGTTGTCTTCAATTTTTCTTTGGAGAAAGCTAACTTCTTTCTTGAAGAGCGGGCTGTTTCTTATTCTTCTTCTTTGGAGAAGCTTCAGTCTGATTATTGGATTGTATCTTGGCGAAATCATCTTTTTGTGAGGAGAGAAGGGTTTAAAGTTTTTTTGTTTGGCGAAAAGTTTATATACTTGTATATACACTGAATGTATACAGGAAGTGATACAGATCACAAAAGTGACAATTCTTTTGTCTCTGTCTCACAAATTCCTGAAAAAAGCAAGGACTTTATGATTATGACAGACATATTTGATGCAAAGATTTTGTGCAACAAGTGCAATGAGCAAATGGAGAAGAGTGTTGTGCATAAAGGAGGGTTCGCGTTGAGAGTTGCTTCTTGTCCTGTTTGCAAGGATAAAATAGTTCATCCCGAAGATAAGAACAAGCTTGAGCATTTCAAAGATTTGAAGGGCAAGACTTTTCATGTTAAGCTGAGAATGGTGGGGAACAGCCACGCTATTAGCATACCGAAAGAGATAGTTAATTTTATTAATGAGATGCACAGGAATATGAAGAGCGAAATGGACGATATGGTGAGATTGTGCTTTGAGGATTTTGGAAGATTGAGCGTTAGGTTTGATGATGGCAGGGAGGTGGATAGATGAAATTGGACAATCAATCTTTTGAAATAGGACACAAATTGCGAGAAGCTGTGTCTTATAATAGGAGGTTTTGTCATATATTTGGAGGAAGCTTTGAATTAAAAATAGCCCAGTGTTTGAGAGGCTCTGGAGATATTAGATAAAATGAAAAAGCAAGAAGGAGTAAGGCAGGTAAGATTGAAGGTTGTTGAAGCGCTGCAGGACGACGTGTATAAAGGAATTGCTAGGATAGATCCGCATTTGATGAGGTCTCTTGGATTAAACAGAGGAGATGTTATTTCTATTACTGGTGGAAGAACAACTGTTGAGATTGTTGACAGGGCTTATCCTGCTGATAATGGCGAGGGGATAATTAGGATAGATGGATTGATAAGAAAGAATGCTAAGACAAGTGTAGGAGAACTTGTTTTTGTTAGGGGGGCTGACGCAAAGCCGGCTGTTAAAGTTACAATTGCGCCGGCGCAACAGGGAGTTGTTATCCAGGGCGATCCTGAAATGTTCAAGAATGGTTTGTTAGGGAGAGCTGTTTCAAAAGGAGATATTATTTCTCTCGGTGGAGTGCAGAGGCGGAAGGATTTGATGAACGACGGCTTTCCAGATATCTTCGGCGATTTGCATGACTTGTTTGGAAGTAATATCGGTTTTGGATTTGCTGGTTTTCAGCAGTTGAGGTTTGTTGTGGTGGGCACAAGTCCGGGACAGCCGTGCATTATAAATGAGAACACTGAAGTTTTTCTGAATGCGAAGGCGATAGACATTTCTGAAGAGGCGATTCCTGAAGTCACTTACGAGGAGATTGGCGGGCTTTCTGAAGAAGTTAAGAAGATAAGAGAGATGGTTGAGCTGCCGTTGAAGCACCCTGAGATTTTTGACAAGCTTGGGATTGAACCGCCGAAAGGTGTTTTGCTGCACGGGCCGCCGGGAACAGGGAAGACTTTGCTGGCGAAGGCGGTTGCTTCTGAATCAGATGCGAATTTTATTTTGCTTAACGGACCAGAGGTTATGAGCAAATTTTACGGCGAGAGCGAGAAAAGGATAAGAGATATTTTTGAAGAAGCTGAGAAGGGAGCGCCTTCAATTATTTTTATTGACGAGATTGATGCTATTGCGCCGAAGAGAGAGGAAGTTCAGGGCGAGGTTGAGCGGAGAGTTGTTTCGCAGCTTTTGACGATGATGGATGGTTTGAAGTCAAGAGGTAAGATAGTTGTGATTGGTGCTACGAATAGAGTTAACTCAATTGATCCAGCTTTGAGAAGGCCTGGAAGATTTGACAGGGAAATTTCAATTTCAGTTCCTGATAAAGAAGGGAGATTGAATATTTTGAAGATTCATACTAGGGGGATGCCTTTGGACAAGAGTGTTAATCTTATTGAGCTTGCTGGAAAGACGCACGGGTTTGTCGGCGCGGACTTGAGTGCTTTGAGCAAGGAAGCGGCAATGAATGTTTTGAGGAAAATTCTGCCGAGCTTGAAGCTTGAGGATGAAGAGCCGATTCCGCAGGAAGTTTTGGATAAGATTATTATTAAGGCGAAGGATTTTGAGGATGCGTTGAAAGTTGTTAGGCCTAGCGCGATGAGAGAAGTTTTAGTTGAGACTCCGAATATTTCTTGGGAGGATATAGGCGGGCTTGAGAAGACGAAGGAGGCGTTGAGGGAGGCGGTTGAGTGGCCTATTAAGAATCCTGCGAGTTTTAAGAAAATGGGAATCAAACCGCCGAGAGGGATTTTGCTTTATGGGAGTCCGGGAACAGGGAAGACTTTGCTGGCGAAGGCAGTTGCTAAAGAATCAGAAAGTAACTTCATTCAGGTTAAGGGGCCTTCTCTTTTGAGTATGTGGGTTGGAAAGTCAGAGGAAGGTGTTAGGAAAGTTTTTGAGAGAGCTAGGCAGGTTGCGCCTTGCGTTGTGTTCTTTGACGAAATTGACGCTTTGGCTGGGCGGCGTGGGCTTGAGGCAGGGACGAAAGTTACAGAAAGAGTTTTGAATCAGCTTTTGGCAGAGATGGATGGCTTAGAGGATTTGAGGGATGTGACAGTTATTGCAGCAACGAACAGACCTGACATGCTCGATCCTGCTTTGTTAAGGCCTGGAAGATTTGATAGGATAATCTTAGTTGATGTTCCAGCCGAGGCGAGCAGGGCGGAGATTTTCAAGGTGCATACGAAGAATAAGCAGCTTGATAAGTATGTTAAGATTGACGAGCTTGT
>CAYIAU010000088.1:0-3295 GCA_964361465.1 Candidatus Woesearchaeota archaeon | reverse complement strand
TCTTAGCTTCAAGAACACTCATAAATTCGTGTTCTTGACAGCCATCAAGAACTTTCAGTTCTTGAGGAGTTCAAACAAACCACACACTTTAGTGTGTGGTATTACTCAAGAACTTTGTGATCTGAATAAATGTTTTTTAGGGCATGGTTTGTTGAAACTTTGGGATGCTCAAAGTTGTATCCATTCGCATGCTAAAGCATGCGATTTTTTGCATCAGCAACTTTGACATAAACATTTTTTAACCTTCTTTTTATAAGAATTGGATGGACGCAATTCACAAAACAAAAGGGCCGTGCGTTATCCTTGCGGGAGCGGGCACTGGGAAGACTTACGCTATAATTGAGAAAGTGAAGCATTTGATTGAAGACAAGATTTACAAGCCGGAGAGAATCGTCTGCATAACTTTCAGCAACGAGGCAGCGAACGAGCTCTTGAGAAGAGTGAGGAAGGCGGTTGATTTTTCAGAGAGAGAGGAGCCGATAGTGAGGACGTTTCACGGCTTTTCTGCGGACTTGCTGAGGAAGTTTGGGAAAGATATGGGGATTAAAGAGGATTTCAGCATTCTTGATCCTGATGAAGCGAAGATTGTTCTGCACAGGAATTTGAAAGTTCTGCCGGGAGAGTGCCATAGATATATTTCTTCAATTGGAATTGCGAAGGATTTGGGAATAAGCATTGACGCGCTTGAAGAATATCTGAACAGCAAGTTGAATGTTTACAAAGACGTTGACTTGAAGAAGAGAGCTGAGAGCTTGCAATTTGAATTGCAGACACTTTACTTGAGGGGAGAGAAGGAAGCGAAGAGGGAATTGGTGAGAGAGATAAAGAAATTGAAAGAGCTGATAGATTTGAGGAAGTTCATTAATGTATGGAGGGCTTATGAGAAGATAAAAGTGATAGGAAATTATATGGATTATTCTGACTTGAACAAAAATGCTTTGAAGTTGTTGAAGGAGAGTAAGGACATAGCTGAGAATTTCAATTATTTTATTGTTGACGAGTTTCAGGACACGAACAAAGTTCAGCTTGACTTCTTGGAGCATCTCGCGGTTGAGGGGAATATCACTATTGTCGGCGATATGAATCAATCCATATACAGATTTAGAGGAGCTTACAAGGAGAATTATAATGAGTTCAAGAAAGTTTTTGGCGTCGGAAAAGAGGATGTTTTCAATCTGGACAAGAGTCGTCGGAGCCCGAACAAAATCTTGAGGGCTGCGCACAAGCTGATATTAAATAACTATTCAAACAAAGAAGATTGTTTTGAGGTTGTGAATTTTGATGAGCGTGAGGGAGAGAAGATAGAAATTTATGAGATGAGCAACGGAAGAGAGGAGGCGAGAAAAATTGTTGAGCTTATTGAAGCTGAAATTTCTAATGGGAGGAGTGCAGAGGATATTTGCGTTTTGTTCAGGACGCATCAGCAGTCGCGTATCTTGAAGAGATTGCTGGAGTTTAAGGGGATTAATTATTGCGCGGTTTCAAAGGGGAGTTTGCTGAAACAGAACAGCGTGAAGACAGCGGTGGACTACTTGAACATTGTTAATAAGCTGAAGAAGAGGGGGCGGGGCGGCGAGCAGGCGTGGTGGGATTTGATTTATCAACTTGGTTTTTCCGACGAGGATTTGATAAAGATAGGAAAATTTTTGAAGGAGAACAGAGAATGCGAGAACATTTCCGCGAAACTGCTTAACTCACTTGAGCAGGTTGAGTTGTCTTCGGACGGAAGAATAGCTTGCAAAATTCTTGTTGAGAGAATAAAAATGATGATACCTCTTGCTGAGAAGGAAATATCTGAATTCGTCCTGGATGTTTTCAATATTTCAGGCTTGTTGAGGCGAGGAGAGAGTTTGAAAGAGAAAGAAGTGATGCTGAACTTGAACAAGTTTCACGAGCTTGCGAAGAGCCACAGGAGCTTGTACGGGAAAGATTTGGACAGCTTTTTGGATTATCTTGATGTGATTGAAGCGCTCGGAATAGAAATTCCAGCGGCGGAGATTGAAGAGAAGGGAGTGAGGATTATGACTTTGCACGCGACGAAGGGGCTTGAGTATGAGGTTGTGATAATAGGAAATATGGCGCAGAAAAAATTCCCGATGGTTCGGGCTGGGAATTCAGGAGTGATTCCGCTTGAGCTTTATCCGGATTTGAATTCTGGTATAGGAGATATGGAAGGCGAGGAGCTTGATTATTATGTCTGGGATTATGACAGAAGGAATCAGGAATTTGAAGAGAGGAGATTGTGCTATGTTGCTTTCACGCGGGCGAAGGAGAAACTTATATTGACGTATGCGGGGGAGTATGGAGGAAAGAGATTTTATCCGTCGCAATTTTTGGAGGAGGCGGGATGCACTGGCGAGGATTTTGAACTTATTGTTGATAACGACGAGAAATATGAGGAGCCGACGTTTGAGATTAGGGGAGGAGTTAAAATTGGAAGTATTTTAGGAAAGGATAATTTTGAGGAAATTCTTGCTGGCATGATTAGTGGGGGTGGGTCGGGCGATGTGCAAAAGAGCGAGATTATCTTTTCTCCGTCGTCGTTATTGACTTTCAATGATTGCCAGAAGAAATACGAATACAAATATAAATATAATATGCCGGAGAAGAAGAGTGTTTCGTGGGAAGCGATGAGACTGGGAAGTTTTCTTCATAAAATTTTTGATTTTGGTGTGAGGAGTGATTTCAAAAGCGTGAAAGAATTTGTTGATTATGCGAAGGAGCTGCACAGCGATGAGGATTGGGAGAGCGTTGAGCTTGATGATGCGTTACATTTAGTCAAGGTGTTTTTTGAGAGGCATAAGAATAAATATGATTCAAATTCAAAGACAGAGCAAGTTTTGAATACAGAGATTGCAGGACTTAAATTTACGGGTTTTGCAGATAGGATTGATTTTTCTCCGGACGGGATTGAGATAATTGATTACAAGACGGGAAAATCGAATGTTCCGCCGCGAGAGAGGAATTGGCAGCTCGGATATTACGTTTTGGCTGCTTCAAAGTTTGGGAAGGTCAAGAGGATAATGCTTGATATGCTAAAGCACGAGAAGCCGCTTGAGTTTGAACTTGACGGGCAAGGAAGAGCAAGAGCGGTTAATGGGCAGATGGAATTTAATATTTATGAAGTTGAACAGGAATTAGTGAAGACAGCGCACGCTGTTCTTGAAGCGTGGGGGAGAGGGTTTAAGCCGTGTTCGGTTGAGAAGAATTGCGAGTTCTGTGGGGAGTATGTTTACGGAAATTAACACTCGTTAAAATCCACGGACTTTAGTCCGTGGTTGTTTTGCCGTGGATT
>CAYIAU010000087.1:0-3352 GCA_964361465.1 Candidatus Woesearchaeota archaeon | reverse complement strand
AGCAAACCTTGAGGGAGCAAACCTTGAGGGAGCAAACCTTGAGGGAGCAAACCTTAGGGAAGCAAACCTTGAGAGAGCAGACCTTGGGGGAGCATACCTTGAGGGAGCAAACCTTGGGGAAGCATACAATTTAGAAAATACGATAGGTTTAAACAATGCAATTTTTCATAAAACAAGAGTTACAAAAGCTCAGGAAAAAATAATCAGAAAAGCGTTACAATAAAAAGAGTTATTTGTTATTGAGTAAATACTATAGCTCTATCAAAACTGTTTTAGTATCATCCAGAACTGCAAAGTTTTTTAAACGCCCCAAATATCTACCTCTATGGAGAACTATCAAGAACTACTTAAAAAAGCATACAAAGAAGTCAAAGTCGTCTCGTCCAGCTCAAGCCGTTTTGAAATTCCAAAAGTCACAGGCCAAGTTTCTGGCAAGAACACGATAATAACAAACATCTCTGCAATTGCCTCATACCTAAGAAGACCAATAGAACATCTGGCAAAATTTTTGCAAAGAGAACTCGCCGCGTACGGAAAGATAAACAACGACAGGCTCATACTAAACGCAAAGCTAAACTCCGCAAAAGTAAATGAGAAGATTCAAGAATACGCAAAGCTCTTCGTGCTCTGCCCAGTCTGCGGAAAGCCAGACACAGAAATCATATCTCAAAAAGGGATAAAATCAAAACATTGCCTTGCTTGCGGAGCCACCTCACCCATAAGATCAAAAATTTAAAATGCAGATAAAAATCCACGAATCATACCGAAACGTCGTCGCGCTCTGCGATTCAAACCTTCTCGGCAAACAATTTGAGGAGGGAAAATTCCAACTCAAGATAAAAGAAAACTTCTTCAAAGGGCAGGAGGTAAATGAAACAGAAGCAGTAAAAACACTCCAAGCCCAATCAGAAGAAGACGCAACATTCAACATCATCGGCGAGAAATCAACGAAAGCCGCAATAAAAGCAGGAATAATCACAAAAGAAAATATAATGAAGATTCAGGGCGTGCCATTAGCCCTCACCCTTCTCTAATTCCTCCTTCTAGGATTCCTTTCCTTGTATAGACTTTCATCGCAAAAGCATGTCCGGACTTCCTGGGCATAAACAAATAGCAATCATCATTTTGTATTGCCTCGCCCTTCCCAAATTCAGAATACCTGCCAGAACATATTCCTCTATAAAAAGATTTTGCAGATTCAACAGCACCCTCAGGCAAGTCACTCAAAATTTCGCCTTGCCTGTTCAAAACAAGAAAACTAAAACCGTTGCCATAACGAGCCTGTCCAGTGTTCCTTAAAATACTAGGCCTCCTAAGTATGAATTCCAATCCTTTCCATCTCTCGTCAAGCTCAACTGCGCTCTGAATAAATTTCATTTCTCTTTATAAAAACAACACTTTTTAAAGCTTCCCATTTATGATATTAAATGGAAGAAATATATTTTGAGAAAATATCAGAGCTGAGAAAAAATCTAGCAGAGCTGAGAAAAAAGTTAAACATTGAGATAAAACTTCAAGGAAGAAAAGCCATAATCTCCGGCGACTCAATAAACGAATACGAAGCCTCTCTCGTCTTAGAAGCAATCAGCTTCGGCTTCTCTGCAAAAAAAGCTCTCCTACTTAAAGACCCTGAAATGATTTTCAGAAAGCTCCAGATAAAAAACTTCACGAAAAGAAAAGACCTGAAAGAAGTCCGAGGAAGAATCATCGGCACAAAAGGAAAAACAAAAAAAACAATAGAAGAAATATCCGGCTGTCATCTAATATTAAAAAACAACGAACTCGGTATAATCGCATCCACGGAATCAATTGAAGAAGCAACCCTCGCCATCACAAACCTCATAAAAGGAACAAAACAATCAAACGTTTATAGATACCTTGAAAGAACAAACAAAATAAAAAAAGAGGAAAGCCTTGAGTTAAAAAACTAAACACAAAGCTGACCAAAATAAATTATTATTGCCTCTTCTTCCTAGATTTTCTCTTGGTTGTACTTTTTTTCGATGCCTTTTTTCTTGATTTCTTTGCCATAATGACATCACCTCTTCATTTTCATAAGGCATTATCGTTTATAAATTTATCGCGCGCGTGAATTCTGGAGAAAACAAGCAAAATAATTTCTCGTCGAGAGATCGTGAAAATCTTCCAAATCAAACTTTAGCTCTCACCTCCCGCTCAAAATCTACAAATCCCAGAAGAAAATTGCGTAGTAATCTTCAAACTTAAAGCTTGTCCTCTTGAAACGAAAGATCACAAAGTCCTTGCGTTTTACCGCGCCTTAAAAGGTGCGGTTTGTTTGGACTCCTCAAGAACTTTCAGTTCTTGATGGCCCAGAGAACCGAAGGTTCTCTGCGTTGTGAGACCCGTGAAAAATCCACACTAACTAACCACCGCATAAATGTGGTGGATTTTTCACGAGGGTCAAAGATTTGCGAAGGAAATCTTTATATAACAACTTAATTTCAAATCCTCGTGACTCTGTAGCTCAGCTGGTAGAGCACATGGCTGTTAACCATGGGGTCCGAGGTTCGAGTCCTCGCAGAGTCGTTATTTAAACCTCGTATTATCTAAAAAAATACCAAAGTCCAAAAACTACGACGAGCACAACCAAAACAAACACAATCCAAAAAATCGCCCTGTTTATCATCTCCCTCGTCTTCCTCTCGTCAGCCCTCACGTAAGCGTCCTCAAACTCTCTCCTCTCCCTCTCATCCAATCTCGGCCTATCTCTATAGCGATAACTAAAACTTTTTAAACCGCCTGTCTGAACTTGTTCTGGCATAAAAACCAAAGGAAACAAAATATTATAAAGTTTTCCAAACAAACATTAAGCATTGCTATGAAACAAAAAAAAGTCCTACTCGGAATGTCAGGAGGCGTTGACTCAAGCGTAGCAGCGCTGACGCTAAAAAAACAAGGATGTAAAGTCATCGGAGCATTCCTTTGCAGTTACCCAAACAAATCTCCTCTTTTAACACTTAAAGAGGTTTCTAATATATCCTTAACACCATATAATAAATCAATATTTACGCCTTTAACAAAGTCTGCTTCTCCAGTTTCTAATTCACAACCAACAATTGCTTCATTCTTTCTCAATTCAACAAAACCATTGTGAATTTCGCCTTTCTTATTTGCCACACCATTACGCAAACCAATACAATTCAAACCTTCAAGCACATATTCGCCGGTTAGGTTGCCGTCTTTTTCTTTGAGAATATTTTTGGCTCGCGAGTAAGAGTTTAAACTGCGGGTAAGGGCGGTGCGAAAACCTTGCACATGCGTGCCGCCTTCCGGATTGTAAATGTTGTTGGTAAACGCGAACAATGATTCGGTAAACTCATCGCTGTATTGC
>CAYIAU010000086.1:0-3372 GCA_964361465.1 Candidatus Woesearchaeota archaeon | reverse complement strand
GGTTCTCTGTGTTGTGAGACCTCAAGAATGCTGAAGATTTGCATTCTTGATGGCTATCAAGAACACGAATTTATGAGTGTTCTTGAAGCTAAGATAAAACCAAGCTTTATCCACACTATAAAGAATGTGGTTTTATCTTTGGATAAATAACAGAATTCTCAAAGAATATCATGCTCAATCAAAAGCAAATCCCTTTATAATCTTAACGATAATTATGTTCTGTCAAACCGAAAGTCAAACAGAAAAGTTTATAAAACCAAATATTCCAGAACATCTATGACAGCACTTAAGCAAATGGGCGGAGAAGAATTCATTAAGAAAATCTTAGCTGGAGAAAGAGATTTCTCTGAAATTGAATTAGAACTGCAATTTGATTTGAGCGGAAATGAAAGTTTTGATGCACTTCAAGAATATCTTAAAACTCAAGATCTTAAGACTAATCCATTAGATATAAGTCATTCTTATCTTGCACAGATAAAAGCACGCAACCTATACTTTCCTTATGTTAAAGCCAAGAGGACATACCTTGGACGGGCAGACCTTAGGGGAGCAAACCTTTGGAAAGCAAACCTTGGGGGAGCAAACCTTTGGAAAGCAAACCTTGGGGGAGCATACCTTGAGAGAGCAAACCTTAGGGAAGCATACCTTAGGGGAGCAAACCTTTGGAAAGCAAACCTTGGGGGAGCAGACCTTAGGAGAGCAAACCTTGGGGGAGCAGACCTTAGGGAAGCATACCTTGAGAGAGCATACCTTGAGAGAGCATACCTTGGGGGAGCAGACCTTAGGGAAGCAAATCATCTAGAAAATGCGAGAGGTTTAGACAATGCATCTTTTTATAGAACAAAAGTTACAAAAGCTCAGGAAGAAATAATTATAACGTTACAACGAAAATAGTTATTTGTTATTGAATAAATCCTCAATTCCATCAAAACTGTTTTATAACAACAGACACTAGAAATTCCTCGGCTTTGTCTGTTGTTATATTCAAGAGGACTAAATAGAGAGGAGAATATTTAGGTCTCTCGTTATAGTATCATTAATTCTGTAATAGCAAAATCCAGAACTGCAAAGTTTTTTAAACGCCACCAATATCTGCCTCTATAGAAAACTATCAAGAACTACTTAAAAAAGCATACAAAGAAGTCAAAGTCGTCTCGTCCAGCTCAAGCCGTTTTGAAATCCCAAAAGTAGAGGACCAAGTCTCGGGCAAAAACACGATAATAACAAACATCTCTGCAATTGCATATAATCTAAGGCTTAGGCAATTAGAGATTTTCAACTAAGCCCCACATTAAGTCTTCCTTCATTCTCAAATACCTTCACAGAACTTACATTTGGTACTATTGATACCAAAATAAATCCGGCACCTGCCGCCATAAATCCAACAAAAGCATATATCTTATAATCTTCTTTACTCATAAAATCACACCACAAAATACCTATTTAAATTCATCTCACCATCAACTGATAATAAAATTAAGCTCTATAATATTTTTGGATAATATTAAAAATACCAATTATCTCTAAAACATATGAATCCCCAAACACGCCAAGATTTGATAAAAGCATACATTAATTTCTTCAAGTCAAAAAAGCACAGAGAAATTCCCTCCTCCTCTCTAATCCCTGAAAACGATCCAACAGTTCTCTTCACAACAGCAGGAATGCATCCTCTCGTTCCCTATCTCCTAGGCCAAAAACACCCGCTCGGCTCACGCTTAGTAAACGTCCAAAAATCTCTGCGCACCGACGACATAGACGAAGTCGGCGACCCTTTTCACCACACATTTTTTGAAATGCTCGGCAACTGGTCACTCGGCGACTATTTCAAGAAAGAGGCAATATCGCTCTCCCTTAAATTTCTAATTAACTCCCTAAAAATACCAAAAGAAAAACTTGCAGTAACTTGCTTCAGAGGCTCCTCAAGTCCAATAATACCCAAAGATTCAGAATCTGCAAAAATCTGGCTCTCCCTTGGCATCCCAAAAGAAAGACTCGCCTTCCTCGGAAAAGAAGATAACTGGTGGGGCCCGGCAGGACTCACCGGCCCCTGTGGCCCAGACACAGAAATGTTTTACTTCTCAGGAAAAGAAAACCCGCCAAAAAAATTCTCACCTAAAGAAAAAAAGTGGGTTGAGATCTGGAACGACGTCTTTATGGAATACAACAAAGTCTCCTCAAATAAATTCCTCCAGTTAAAACAAAAAAACGTCGACACTGGAATGGGCGTTGAAAGAACACTCGCAGTCCTCAACGGCTTAGAAGACAATTATCAAACCTCAATCTTCGCGCCAATAATAAAAGAAATTGAAAAACTCTCCGGAAAATCCTACTCTCTTCCAGAAAACAAAAAACCAATGCGAATAATCGCAGACCATTTGAGAGCCGCCGTCTTCATCCTTGGCGACGAGAGAGCAATAAAACCATCAAACGCAGAACAAGGTTACATCCTCCGCCGTTTAATAAGAAGAGCAATCAGATACGGCAAACTCCTCGGTATAAAATCATCATTCACCTCAAAAGTCGCAAAGTCAATTCTCCCTATTTACCCCGACTACCAAGAGCTCCACAGAAACCAAAAGTTCATCCTCTCAGAACTTGAAGAAGAAGAATCAAGATTCTCAACAACTCTGGAAAAAGGTCTTCGCATATTCCAAAAATTGGCAACAGACAAAATAATAACAGGCAAAGAGGCATTCCTCCTCTTCCAAAGCTATGGCTTCCCAATAGAAATGACTCAAGAGCTCGCAAATGAAAAAGGAATAAGGGTAGACTTGGAAGAATACAACGAAGAATTCAAGCGCCATCAGGACTTAAGCAGAACATCTTCAGCAGGAATGTTCAAATCGGGCTTGGCAGACGAATCAGAAGCAACAAGAAAACTTCACACCGCAACTCATCTCCTCAACGAAGCGCTCCGCATTGTCCTAAAATCCCCTGAAATAAAACAAAAAGGCTCAAACATAAATCCAGAACGCCTGCGTTTTGACTTCAACTTCCCGCGAAAACTCTCGCAAAAAGAAATAGAAGAAGTAGAATCCCTAATCAACAAGAAAATCTCTCAAGCTCTCGATGTAGAAAGAGAAGAGCTGCCTCTCCCCCAAGCCCTTAAGTCAGGAGCCCAGGCAGAATTCGGCGCAAAATATCCAGAACTTGTCTCTGTTTATACAATCCTAGACCCCAAAGAAAAAAAAGGATGGTTCAGCAGGGAAATCTGCACAGGTCCCCACGTCACCAACACAAAAGAGCTCGGCAAATTCAAGATAACAAAAGAAGAGTCTGTCTCCGCAGGGATAAGAAGAATAAAAGCAGTGGTTGAATCACAAAGTTCTTGAGTAATACCACACACTAAAGTGTGTGGTTTGTTTGAAC
>CAYIAU010000085.1:0-3410 GCA_964361465.1 Candidatus Woesearchaeota archaeon | reverse complement strand
TTTTGACGACGCTGCCCAGTATCTTAAAGCATCAGAGCTGAATTTTTCCATTGTTTCTTGTGGGGAGATAGAGTTGCCTTTTGATTTTGACATTTTTTCGCCGCCGAGAGTGACGAAGCCGGATATAGTGATATCGTTCCATGGAATTTTGTTTTCGTGAAGGAATGATTTTACTATTGTGTAGAAAGCCCAAGTTCTTATTATGTCGTGGGCTTGCGGTCTTAGGGAATATGGGAGTTTGATTTTATTTTTTACGAGAGAGGAGACGATTTGTGGAGTGAGGGAGGAGGTTGCCCAAGTGTCAAGGACTTTTGTTTCTGGAATTGCCTGCGAGGAGCATTTTGGGCATTTTCTTGGTGTTTGAGAAGGGTCTATTGGGAGTTCTGATTCTTTTGGGAGAATTATCTCAGAGCAGGAAGGGCAGTGCCAGACAGGAATTGGAATTCCGAAGTGCCTGTCTCTTGAGATGCTCCAGTCCCATTCCAAACCTTTAATCCAGTTTTCATAGCGCTTGAGCATATGTTTTGGATGCCAGTTTATTTTTCTGCCTTGCTTTATTAATTGGGATTTTTTGTCTAGGAGCTTTATGAACCATTGTTTTATGGGGAGGAATTCTATTTCTGTGCCGCATTTGTCGTGAGTGTTGACTATGTGAGATATTTGTTTTTGTTCTATTATCAGGTTTTTGTCTTTTAGGTCTTGGAGGATTTTTTCTCTGGCTTCTTTTATTTTTAGGTTTTTGTAGGGAGGTATGGAGAGAGTGCCGTCGGTGTTGAGGACGATTTTTGGCTGGAGTTTGAATCGGTTTATTGCGTCAACGTCGTATTTGTCGCCGTAGGAGCAGACCATTAAAACTCCTGTGCCTTTTTCTATGTCTGCTGAAGGGTCTGCGAGAATTGGGACTTCGTGGTTGAATATTGGAGTTATTGCTTTTTTCTCGATTAGCGAGTTGTAGCGTTTGTCTTTTGGGTTGATGAAGACAGCGACGCAGGCAGGGAGGAGTTCTGGGCGCGTTGTCGCTATTGGGAGTGTCTTGGAATTGACTTTGAATTTTATTGTTGTGAATTGCGAGGGGAGGGTCTTGTCTTCTAATTCTGCTTGTGCAACAGGAGTCTGGCATTCTGGGCAGTAGATTGTCGGGAAGCTGTCTCTGTAAATCTCTCCTTTTTTATAGAGTTCTATGAACGAGCTTTGGGAAATTTTTCTGGCGTTGGAGTCTATTGTGGAGTAATAGAGGCTGAAGTCAGAGGATATGCCGAGATTTTTCCAGTCTTGGACGAATTCAGGAGTTATTTCTTTTAGGGTTTTTAGGCAGAGATTTATGAACTCTTGTCTTGAGAGAGTTTTTGATTTTACATTTTTTAGTTTTTCAACGAGCCGCTCTGTCGGGAGGCCGTTGTCGTCGGTGCCGAATGGATAGAAAACTTCAAAGCCAGACATTCTTTTGAAGCGTGCTATGAAGTCCTGCTGTGCGTACGAGAAAGCGTGTCCGATGTGCATTTCTCCGGAGAGGGTTGGGGGAGGAGTGTCTATACTGAAGATTTTCTTTTTGGAATTAGGGTTGAATTTGAAGATTTCTTTTTCCTGCCAATATTTCAGAATTTGCGCTTCCATTTCTTTTGTGTTTAATTGTGGTTTGTTTTCCATTAGTGAGATAAGGGAGATAGAGTTAAAAATGTTAGGGTTTTATTATCCAAAGATAAAACCACATTCTTTAGAGTGTGGATAAAGCTTGGTTTTATCTTAGTCTCACAAAGTTCTTGAGTATGTTTGAACTTTGTGATTTTTATGTATTTATTTTGCAGACATTCTGAAGGGATGTTTAGTGATGAGAGATGTGTTGAGTTTGTTGGAACTGATGGCAGGAGTAAAGAGTGTTTTGTTAATCTAGCTGACTTGGTTTTGCTGGATGAAGAATATTGTCTTCTTAAATTGAAAACTTGTGAGTTTCTCGAGAAATGTGCGATAGTTGGATTTCATGACGAGGGTTTTTGTCTTAAATATAGTGTTCCAATTGATAGTGTTCAGAGGGAGTGTTCTGTTTATGGAAGATAAACGAAAACTTTATATATCAATTGATACATAGATAAAGATGGAAAGTGGAAGTAAGGAAATGGAAATAAATTTAGATGTTGTTAAGAGAAGTCCTAGACTGGACACTATATTAATGGTTGAGAATTTTATAAAAGAGAATAGTGCAGAGTATACAAGAACAGAGATTTTTAACAAATTGCCTAAAAAGGTAATGTGGGGAACTTTTAATGTAATAATAGACTATTTATTTAATAATAATAAGATTGGAATTGACAGCAAGGGGATTGTAGTTTATATCTGGAACCCAGAACTCGCCAAGAAGTTTATAAATCGCAAGGCATATTAGGAGTTATGTTAATTAAACCTGCTGATAAAGTTATATTTGCAGATGACGAGATTGAGAAGAACTTCAATAATCTTTCTAATGATATTATAAAAAAGGTGATTTTGAGGGCAAAAGAAAAGTTTAAGGCGAATGTTTTTTGCGGACAAAGCATAAAGAAGAATATAATACCTAAAATTTACATTAGCAAATATAGTATTGATAATTTATGGTGGTATCCTTTGCCTGATGGATGGAGATTGGTTTATAGTGTTATTACTCCGAGCAGAGACGAGATTTTGGCGGTGATTATAGAATGGTTTGATCACAAGGGTTATGAAAGGAGATTTAGATATGGATAGGAAGAAGGAATTTCTGGAGTTGTTTGAGATGGCAGAGGCGCGTTATGGGAAATCAGGGAAGAGATTGGCTGGGGAGGGATGGGATGAGGTTTGGAAGACCTTGATTTGCACTATTTTGTCTGCGCAGTCGCGCGATGAGACGACGATTCCCATTGCGGAGAGGTTGTTTGAGAAGTACGGAAGTTTGGAAAAATTGTCTCGGGCTTCTGTGGGGGATGTTGAAAATAGTTTGAAGGGAATGAATTATTACAAGACAAAGGCGCGGAATATTCTCGGAGCGGCGAGGATGCTTTTGAATGATTTTAATGGACGAGTGCCGGAGACGATTGACGAGCTTGTTAAGTTGCCTGGAGTTGGGAGGAAGACTGCGAATTTAGTTTTGACAGAGTGTTTTGGTAAGGAAGGGATAACGGTTGACACGCATGTTCATAGAATCAGCAATGTTTTTGGTTTTGTGAATACGAAAACTCCGAATGAGACTGAAATTGAACTAATGAAGATTGTTCCTCGTGAATTGTGGAGCAGAGTGAACAGGATTATTGTGTTATGGGGGAAGGAGGTTAAGGGGAGAGATAGGGGGAAGTTCTTGGAGAGACTGGAGAATTAGGCATAAAGCAGTCTTTCAAGTTCTCTAAGGGCTTTTTGGATTCTTATGTATTCAGGAGCAGGCTCTATTGCTTTTTCAATTTCCT
>CAYIAU010000084.1:0-3447 GCA_964361465.1 Candidatus Woesearchaeota archaeon | reverse complement strand
AAGTGCGTGGTTTATTTAGGCTTTGGGAGACAGAGACAAAACCAATTCCGAAGGAATTGTCCACTGCCTAAAGGCAGTGGTTTGTTTTGTGCTCTGTATCAACTCTTCCAGCTTTATATAGCACATTCTCTCCTTTCCCACATTCTACTCTCTCAGCCAAACTCACTGCTCCCCGCCTCACTCACAAAATAAGTTTTGTTTGAAGCAATAGATTTCTTCTCGCCGCCAAGTTCATAAACCGCACGCGCCGCCGGAAGCTCAAACCTCCCGACAACCCTCAGCTTTGAATAAATAACATAAGAAAAAACTCTCTCCTCGCCAGCGTTCATCGCCCCAATCTCCCACTGCAATTTCCTTGAATCCGCATCAACCCTATCTGGCCGCCGCCCATAACCCTCATACAATTTCGTCATCCCAGGAAGCGTATCAAAAATCTTCACATCATCAACCGGCTTCCGCGCTCTAACTCTCAACACAACCTTCAGCGCAAACTCCCCGCCTTTCGTCCGCACAAAAGAAACCCTCTTCCTGAAATTCAAGTCAGTAAGAAAATAAAATCTCGCAAGAAAACCAATCACGGCAATAAACACAATAATAAGAAAAGGAAAAGTGTAATTCGTCGTCCCTGTAACATCAAGCGACTCGCCAGGCCCCAAGTCTCTCCTCCAAACATAATCAACAAACAGCCCTCTCCTCTCCACACTCGCCGGCTCAACAGCGTAAGTCGTAAACAACCTCGTTAAAACATCTTTCCTAATCTCTATCTCAGCTCTTACAGGAACATTACCCTCGTTAATCTTCCTCACGCTCTTCTTCCTTATCAAAAAACCCTCTGAAAAACTTTCGCTCTTCAAAATCTCCTCCTCCAAATAAACAAGCTCGCCTTTCTTCTCAACCTCAACCTCGCCAAGTTTCATAAAAACATCAAGCTCGTAACTCCCAGCAATCAAATTCGCCAGCTTCACCGCATCCAGCTCAACAAGAAAAGAATCCTCACCCAACGGCTCCAAAGAAACTTTCTTATCAAACTCAAAAAGCTCGCTCTCTATTTTAATATCAAGCTCATCAATCTTTATATTCCCTAAATTCTCAACAATAATCTTCGCCTCTTTGTCGCCCGGCACAAGCGGATTCACGAAAACATCAACTGCATCTTTAAGCGAAACAATCTTAACCGTCAATGTATCCTTAAAAATTCCAGAGTTTTGCCCCTTAATCTGGTATTCAAAAGTAAAAAAGCCGCTCTGTTTTTTCAATATTTCCTCGTCGGCAAAAACAGTCACCTCTATCTTTTTCCTTCCAGTCGGCAGTTCAAAAGTCCCCTTCGGGCTCATCCTCATCCCGACAAGAGAATAAATCTCAAAATTATCCTCTGTCCCCCTGTTCCTTATGAAAAAATCAAACATCGCTGGATTCCCCAGTTCAGAAATAATAACACTCCCCTTGTCAACTTTCTCAACATCCAAAGCAGGCACGGCAAAAACTCCCTGCGCTCCAAGAACAAGCAGTAAAAGAACAGCAACAAATATTTTGATTTCACCCATATCAAAAAACACTGCAGGAATTATATAAATATTTGTATACTATCTCTTCCTAATCCCTGTCAAATTCAAATACGCCTTCATCTCATCCTTCAAAATCTGCACGTCGCTCTGCACCTTTATCTGCATATCTTGTATTCTCCCAGGAACAACATACTTGCTGTAAATCTCCCTAAAAAATTTGAGCATCGGCGACTTGTCCCACTTGCTCTGAGGATCCCTCACCAAAGTCCCCCTGATTGTCGCCTCAACTTTGCCCTTGTTCATCCTCTTCTTCTCGCCGTCAATCTCAACCTCAACCTCGCTAAGCTCACTAACCTCAAAAAGCACCCTGATATCAATCTTGAAAAAATCACTCACTGGCTTCTGCGCTCTCCACTCAATTTGCAAGTCCTTTATATTTCCAGAAACTTTCTCCGAGTATCTCACCTCATCAACTCCGTAAAGCTCGTCCTTAAACCAATTCCACGAGAAAGCATAAAAACCCTTAAAACTAAAAATACCAGTGTGAATCACCTTCTCTCTTATTACAATATCTTTCTCTGCCATCCTCTCTGTAAAATTTAGGCAATATTCTATTTAAATCTTCACTTTCATCCTAACTCGCAAGCCCCAAACTCACAACATTATTGTCCTCGCTTAGCTCGTCCTCAGCTGCCTCAATCACAAAAGTCACCTTGTCAGTATTTCTCGGCATCCTTAAATTCTGAACAGTCCACACTTTCTTAGTACCAATCTCTATCGCCTCCAAGTCAAAATCTTTCAGCTCCTCGCTCCCGGAAAAAACTCTCAACTTAGAACTCTTAGAATTCTTAAGCCCGATATTTATCACGCTAATCTCAAAGTTCAAATATCTCCCAGTGCTGTTCGCGCTCAGCTCGTCAATCGCCAAGTCCGGCTTGCTGTCAACGCTGTAAAGCTTGTTAATCTCGTCAATTATGTATTGGTCAAGCTCCTGCTCGCAGTTTGTCGTCGGATACATTATGCTCTTCAGATTATTGTTGTGGTCAAAGCCTAGGGCGTGCAGAACTTCGTGCAGCGCAATCTTCGGCTCGTCGCAATTGTCATTTCTATAAAGAGAAACCTTTCCATTAAGAATAACATTATAAACGCTGTTGTTAATCACCTTGCTTGGTCCGCCCTCTCCCGCAACAAAATGCCCCTCCTCCTCTGGCTCTGGCGCAACGTCAGAGCAAAGCACGCCAATATCAGCGCTTCTCTCGTCGCTCGCCGGATAAAACCGCAGGCTCGTCTCTCCAGACAAAATCCCAAAAGCAATCTCAGTGTCATTCCTCCTCTTCTCACCGCATCCCACATCTATATAATAATCTATCTCCCTGTCTCTATATCTCATATTCGGATAAAACTGCGCGCTCCCTCCGTTCTCAAAACCGAAATCAGCAGAAAATTCCTCGTACTTCACCGGCTCTTTAGTCGGAAAATTAATCCATAAAACAGAAAACCCAATTCCCAAAAATACAATAAGCAAAAACAAAATCAGCACCTCTAATAATCTCATATCTTTTTTAGAAAAATAAGATATATAAATCTTCAGTATCTCGGAACTAAACGTCTTCCCTCTTCCTTATACCTCGCCGCTAACGGCAATTACTCTCTCACATATTCCTCGCCAAGCCAAGCAAGAGTAGCTTCAACCCAAAGTCTCATTTCCAAACCATCAAACCCATGCCCAGCTAAAAGTTCTGAAATCTCGTGCTGTCCAAGCGCACTTTTCCTTCCTGCTTCATTAGATTCTTTGGGCAGAATTAAGTCACAAAACCTTCGGCTTTAACCCCGCACTGAAGTGCGGGGCTTGTTAGTGGTTTTGTGACCGCCGGAGAAATCCTCGCTAATCACAAAGTTCTTGAGTAATACCACACACTAAAGTGTGTGGTTTGTTTGAACT
>CAYIAU010000083.1:0-3494 GCA_964361465.1 Candidatus Woesearchaeota archaeon | reverse complement strand
GTTTTTTCTGGATATTTTCCTAACGTGGCAAAGAATTCTTCAACTATTTTCTTTTCTTTGATTATTTCTTGTTCGGCAATATCATCTTTTGACGCTTCAACCAAAAGTTTTAGCCCGTGTTCATCGACGTAACCTATGTCTTTTACTGCGATGACTTTTTCTTTTAATTTTGTGACTAATTGCCCCTCGTCGAGGAATTCTTCTTTTGTCGGCATTGGACCGCCTATAAGGATTCCTTTTAGTTTTGGCATATCAAAGAAGAGCTCTTTCATTGCTTCTGCGACACGGCGGAAGAATTCTTTTGCTAGCCCTTCTGTGACTCTGTGGAATCTTTGAGATGAGTTGTGGACTATAAGACCGTTCGCTAGAAAATTATGGTTCTTTGTTTCTATATCTACTGTTTTTTGTTTTCCTATTGATTTAATTTCATCTATTTTAACAGCTATTAGGTTTGATAGATAGTATAATTCCAGCCTTCTTTTTAGCTCTGGACTTTCTACTTTATCTATAATCTTTTTTTTGAAGAGCTCCTTGCTTAATTGTCTTTTATTTACGAAAAAGTAAGGGCATCTAAATTGTCTTGTATTTAGGCCAGAGTTTCTTATTATTTGGGCTATTTCTTTTCCATTAACTACAATTTGTCTGACTTTATTTCTACTGCTTCTATTTGTTATTATTTTGTGAGCTTTTGTCTGCTTTTCTTCAGAAGCGAACCCTATTAATGCCTGGAATATTTTTAGAGACTCCAAATCGTCAATAGCAAGAGTATAACGAGGGTTATTTGAATAAGGGTTTTTATTGTTGTTATAAGTGTTAATTGACGATATGATATTTAGTCTCAGTAATGAGAACTGAATTTGTTTTGCTAATAATTCGTTATTTATTCCCAGAGCTATTCGCTGACCTGCAACGTATCCTTCTGCATCAAAAAATCCTGATAAAAACGATGCTAAGATGTTATCAGGAGACCTTAAAATAATTGAGGGTATCCTACCTTTGAGTGTTTTCTTTCTTTCTTCTAATATGCTTTGGAATAGTTGTGAGATTATTCTACTTCCTACTCTTAGTTGATAGTATCCTTTCTTTTCTCTAAACTTTATTTTAGAGTTAATCTTAAAGCAATTATCTATTAGTTTTTTGTAGTATTTGGCAACATCCTCTCTTTGCTCTGAAAAACTTATTCTGTCTAATTCGTAATTTCCATCTCCTAAGTAATATCCTATAATTCTTGCCAATGTTTTATCTAGTTTTTTAGGAACGAAGACCTTTTTAATATTTGATCTTTTTATCTTTGGCTCAAAATCTATATCCTGCTCTTTAAGATTGAGTTTAATTTTCTCTGGCATAATTAAATAATCACCTCTTTTTATTTCTGAAAGAGGTTTTTCTTCTATTCCTTTTTCTGTTCTGACAAAGAATGTGTGGTCTTGTGAAGCCTTTATTTCAAATTTTGGATATTTTGTTGTTATTTTGAATAGTTCTTTGTTATTCTCCCATTTTGCTATTAAAGGCGTTAATTCTGTTTTTTCTGAATTGAAATTTTCCGATTGGATTAATAGAGGATTATGGGACTCTTTTATTTCTATTATTTCCCCGTTGTCTTTCATTATTAATGTATCTTGAGATAGGCATTGGCCGCCTGCTTTTATTTTTCCTGGGACGCCTGAGCTTAGTGAGCGGAGGACTTTTATCTGCTTGCCTTCTAAGATGCCGATTGTTGCGTCTTTTCTGTCTATTGTTAGGAGACCGTAGACTTCTGTGACTTCAAGCATTTCTTTTAAGGGGTCGAGGACAAATGTTTGGTCGCAGCGGTAGAGCCGAGTGTTTAGGGGTTGAGGAGGTTCGTAAGCCCAGACTTGAATGTTTTGGACGCCTTCTCTTTCAGAGACATTGCCTGCGAAGAGGGCAAGTCCGTTTGGAGGGGTTTGTTTGAACTCCTTGAGCTTTCTTATTATTGTTTCAAGAGCTGTTGTGACAGCTGAGCGAGTTTGTTTTGACTTTATGTTTGAGGCGGTTGATTTCTCTGACTCTAACTGGCGGACTACTGCGGAGATGTTGAAGCCGGCTGATATCATAACAGTGACTAATTCAGTGTGGCGCCCCTTTATAGACGACAAAGTTTCAACCAGCTCTTCAAGTTCTTCTTTTTCTTTTGAGGACATTTCAGCCATAGCTGGGGGAGGACTGGAGAGGTTATAAATTTTGGGTTGAGGTGAGGGAGCCGTCTTGCTTTTTTGGGAATAAATTTATAAACAAGATTATAGTAATTATTTGATGAATTTAAAAAAGTGGTGGGGAAGGTCGGCTAGTGTTGACCTTCACGACTGCGACGAGAAACTCATTGCGAATCCTCGCGCCATCAAGAAATTCACGAAAGAGCTTTGCGCTCTTTTGAATATGAAGAGGCATGGGGCGACGAAGGTTGAGAGATTTGGGAGTGGTGAATTGTGCGGCTGGTCAATGATGCAGTTTATTGAGACTTCTTCTATTACCGCTCATTTTGACGAGGGTGAGAACAGGGCTTTCATTGATATTTTCAGCTGCAAGGAGTATGACGCAGATAGGGCGGCGCAATTCTGCAAGGAATTTTTCAAGGCAGGGGAAGTTTCAACAAAAGTTTTGGATAGGGCTTAGAGAGAATTTTGCAAAAGAAAATCAAAATTCTCTAAAAGAACTTTGAAGGACTGAAATTCTGCTATTTTTAGTTGCCGCAGATTTCAGAAACTGATTTATTCAAAGTTCTCTAGAGAAATCTGATGTTGAAAGCGCCTGGCTTGATTGATTTCGCTTTAGCGACGGCGTGCAAGTCAGGGAGGAGCTGCTCCAGGATTTTATAATCTCTCTTTGTTAAAGTTAGTGCGATTGGGGAATTCATCGGCTGTTTTGAGAGAGATTTTGCCTGCCTTATCTTGTAGATTATTTCTATCAGATGCTGCCAGATTTTTTCGTCTTCCTTGTGGGAGGGGATTGGCACTGGCTTTGGCCAGTCTGAAAGATGGAGCGAGGGGGAGTTTTCAAATTGCTTGAATTTTTCTAGGTATATGTGTTCTGTGATGAAGGGCGTGAAGGGAGCCATTAGTTTTAAGATAGCTAGGAGAGAGTGGTAGAGAGTGTAAGAGGCAGACGCTTTTTCTTCTGGAGTGCCGTTGTAAATTCTGTCTTTTACTATTTCTATGTAATTGTCTGTGAAGTTTTTCCAGAAAAAGTTTTGCGTTTGTTGGAGGGAAGAAGAAGAGTTGTATTGTGAGAATGCAGAGGTTGCGGATTTTATTAAGGAGTTTAATTGTGAGAGGAAGAGCCTGTCTGTGGGGAAAAGGCGGGGCTGCTTTTTTTGGTAATTTAGGTTTGTGAAGACGAAGTTTGAGGCGTTCAGGATTTTCGTGACGAATTTTTTTCCAGCTATTAAATCTGCTTCTTGGTAGTCTAAGTCTTCGCCTAATTTTGACGACGCTGCCCAGTATCTTAAAGCATCAGAGCTGAATTTTTCCATTGTT
>CAYIAU010000082.1:0-3636 GCA_964361465.1 Candidatus Woesearchaeota archaeon | reverse complement strand
TTAGTTTTTCAACGTAGGGGCCGATTTACATTTTCTTTTTTACTCTAATTTCTCTATTTGGAATGTGGACTTTATAAAGATTTGTGCTAAAGCTTTTCTATCCTTTTTGAAGATAAAATTTTAAAAAGGGTGTTTTTGTAGAAGTGAGATGGCTAAGAAAAAACTAAGTCCTTATAGAGAACTTTTAGATGAGTATCCACACTATAGAGGAATTATTCTGAGTTATGGTGCAAAGAATGTTGATGCTGCCAGAGTTTATGTGGAATGTCTTCATATGAGAGCTACAGATTCTATAGAGAGAGTGGCATCTAAAAGAGACTTGACTGGAAATGGGTATCTACCACTTGAACCTATTGATGTTTCTAGAATGAGTAGTAGAAGCAGAGAGTGGAGTGGGACTATAAAGAACAATCATAAGTATTCTGCTGGGAAAAGGGGCATGGGCGGAACCGCTACTTGAAATTTAATTCCTTTTTTCTATTTTGTTTTTCAGCTCTTTGAGAAGAGATTTTTGTGAGACTTTGAGTTTTGGCTTGCTTCCGCGCTCTCTAACTGCTAGGGTCTTTGACTTTTCTTCTTTGTCGCCGATAACAATTATATAAGGAATTTTTAAAAGCTCGGCGGCGCGGACTTTTTCGCTGACGGTTGTGTTTCTCAAATCAGAGTCAATCCTCAAACTGGGAATTTCTTTTTTAAAATCTTTGAGAACATTCTTCGCGGCTTTTTCGTTTCGCGAGGTGAAGTTTATTATTCTGACTTGAGTTGGTGAGAGCCAGAGAGGAAGCGCGCCGTTGAGATGCTCAAGAAGAATTCCGATGAAGCGCTCCAACGAGCCGAAGAGCGCGCGATGAATTACTATTGGCGTGTGGCGGGAGTTGTCTTTGCCGATATATTCAAGTTCAAAACGCTGCGGCATTTGCATATCTAATTGTATCGTCGCGGTCTGCCAGCTTCTGTCTAAAGAATCTTTTATATGGACGTCAATTTTCGGGCCGTAGAATGCACCGTCGCCTTTTTTGAGTTTGTATTTTATCTTTGATTTCTTGAGAGCTGATTCAAGCGCTTTTTCTGCGAGGTGCCATTCTTTTTCAGAGCCCATAAATTTTTCAGGGCGCGTTGAGAGCTCAATGTTGTAGGAGAACTTGAAAGTGTCCTTGTAAATTATTTTTATCATTTCTAAAATATGTTTTATTTCTAATTCTATCTGTTCTTCTGTGCAGAAAATGTGCGCGTCGTCCTGCGTGAATTTTACCACTCTGAATAGTCCTGCCAAAACTCCTGATAATTCCTGACGATGGACAACGCCGAGCTCTGCCAATCTTAGCGGGAGATCTTTGTAGCTTTTTGTTCTTGTTCTGTAGATTAGCATTGCTCCTGGGCAGTTCATCGGCTTCACGCCGAATTGTCTTTGCTCGTAAGAAGTTATAAATAAATTGTTTTTGTAATGATCCCAGTGCCCTGAAATTTTCCACAGCTTGTTGTCTAAAATCTGGGGAGTTGAGACTTCCTTGTAGTCGTATTTGTCTAATAAATTTTTTAAAAAAGAGACGAGTTCATTGTAGATTATTGAGCCGTTCGGGTGCCAGAAGACAGAGCCGGGGGATGCTTCGTTGAAGGAGAACAAATCTAATTTCTGGCCGAGAATTCTGTGGTCGTTTTCTTTTAGTTTTGAGGTATCTAATTTTGAGCGAGAGATTTGGTTTAGTAAGTGAGAGATGTCTTCATCTTTTTCAGAAGAGTTTATTGTTTGGGGGAACTGGGCTTGGGCGCCGAATTGTTTTGAGAGCTCGGAAAGAGGATGGCCTTTGCATTTCAGCTCAAATTCTTTGTAATAACCGAAGGGCGCTCTTGTCACAGAGAATGAGCTTTTTAGAATTGTTTCTGCTTTTTTTAAGAGCTTGAGAGCTATTTCGGGATTTGCCAGATTTGATGAAAGGTGTGCGTAGGGATATAGAACGAGAGTTTTTGTTTTTACTTCATCTGCTGTTTTTTTGATTGACTCTATTGCTTCTTTTATTTCTTTTTCAGAGTCGTTTTTTTCTATTGCTGTTAGGATAACTAATGCCTCGTTTACTTGCGTTTCTTCTTTTTCTTTTTCAGAGAGTTCTTCAGCAGATTTTAGGGCTTTTTTTAACGGCTTGAATTTTATGTAGTCGCAGTGGAGAGTTATGATTTTCATAAATCATTCAAGGAGAGATGGTATAAAAAGTTTGTTGGGTGTCTGTTGGGCATAGAGGATTTTGTTACTATTGTTTAGGGGCGAGGATAGAAAGGTTTAAAAGAGTGATTTATTGGAGAGGGGTATGACAAATGGAAATTACGCAGGGCAAAGAGCGCCTTCACAAGAAGAGATATCTGCCAGAGATTTGATACAGAAGGCGGATGAAATTCTAGCTCAAGCCAGATGCCAGTGGGATGGAAGAGAGAATTCTGACTTTTTACAGAGCCAATTTGAGAGAAGGATGCAAACAGGAGCTTATAGTGCAAATGGCGAGTCTCGCAGGCATAGGAGGTAAAAATGAAAAGAGATTATTTCAGAGGGGGCTTAATTGGGGCGCTTATTGGTGTGGGTGTAGTTGTGGCTGTAATGGAGAGGAAGGAGCATATTACTTTGGATAATAAGATAGAGCGGGCTGTGAAGCAGGAAGAAGAACATGAATGGAAAGGAATTGAAGATCCGGCAGTAGAACAAAATATTATAGACTATAAAACAGACGATTTTTCTGAAGATAATGAAGAGATTTTGCTGGCTAGAATGCTTTTTGGCGAGGCGAGGAATTGCTCTGAGTTAGAGAGGGCAGGAATAGCTTATACTGCAGTCAACAGAGCGAATGACGGCAAAAGATGGAATGGTAAAACATTAAGGGAAGCTGTCTTGAAACTGCGGCAGTATAGCTGTTTTAACGATGGTGATCCAAACAGAGTTAAATTAATGGACCCAGAAAGGTATGACAAAAAATCTTGGGAAGAGTGCCTTGAAACTGCTAAGAAAGTTCTTAGAGGAGAGTATAGAGAAGCCAATGTAGGACAAACGCATTATCATACTTTGAATGTTAATCCAGCTTGGGCTTCCAAAATTGATAAGATAGGAAACATTGGGAAGTCAAAGCATTTGTTTTACCGAGAGAATTAAGGCTCTTGGGCTCTGTTGAAAAAGTCATAGGGTAAAAGTTAATCTCCCCTATGAACATGTATTCATTGAGGTGAATAACATGTCAAAAAAGAGGAAAGGCTAGTTAATAAAATTAAACGTTTGCTTAGGGGGCTAGGTTGCCAAGATGGCTGCACCATTTTGGACCTAAAAAGTATGAAACCTACCAACATATTTTGCTTTGTTGTTATGGCTATATGCAGACTTTCTTTAAGAAGAGTAAATAACTTCTTAGCTATGTTTGGCTATATATTCTAAAAAGAAATATCATCAGAGAATTTTAATTGAAGCAGGGAAGGTGAAAAGGAGGTATGGTGGGTTTACTTTAGCTATTGACTGGAAGGCAATTAGAAATGAAGCCTATGTTAAAGCAATTGCATATAATCTAAGGCTTAGGCAATTAGAGATTTTCAACTAAGCAAAGTCAAAAGAAAAGTTTATAAAGCCAAATATTCCAGAATATCTATGACAGCACTTAAGCAAAT
>CAYIAU010000081.1:0-3644 GCA_964361465.1 Candidatus Woesearchaeota archaeon | reverse complement strand
CTCTAAGAGAAACAAAAGAACACACAAGAGCAGATTTTATTCCAATAGATGAACTTTCAACATTAGTTAGAAATCAGGCAGCACTCTTAAACGAAGTACCAAGAAAATATGACACAGGAGACCCAAGACAAATAATTTTACTGGATGATAATATTGGAGAATTAATTGGCGGAGCTTACAAGGAAATTACCGGACAAGACTTTAATCCCTCTATATTAGAAGATTTAAGAAGAGGAGGTCTGCAAATCAATATGCAAGACACCTCTGCAGGCAGATCATACACATTTCCAACATCATTCTAATACATAAAATCTTTTAAACTAATAAATTATTAAATTAAAATGTTACAAGGGAAAAAAATTCTCGTTACAGGCGGAGCCGGTTTTGTCGGAAGCAATCTCGCGAGAAAACTCCTTGATGAAGAAGCCAAAGTTTCAATTTTTATAAAACCAGGCGCAAATACAGAAAGAATTAATGATATAAAAGAAAAAATTGAAATGATAAAAGGCGATCTCATCAATAAAGATGATGTAGAAAAAGCAGTAAAAGAAAAAGACTGCATCTTCCACCTCGCCTGGCAGACAGATTTAAAGCTCTCAATGAAACAGCCGCAAGAAGATATAAAAAAAGACATTCTCGGATTGATTAATCTTTTAGAATCCTGTAAAGAAAAAAACCCGACTGCCAAAATTGTTTTTGCGAGCAGCGTGACCGTCATAGGAGTCACATCAAAAGAAGAGCTCCCAATAAGCGAAAACAAGACAGGAGTCCCCTTATCTATTTACGAAGCAAATAAGCTCGCCGCAGAGAATTATCTTCAGATGTATCACAAAATTCACAAATTAAAAACCTGCGTTTTGAGATTCTCAAACGTCTTCGGCGAATATCAAAAAATTGACAATCCTTCTCGCGGAGTCCTGAATTTTATGATTGGAAAAGCTTTGAGAGGAGAGCCCCTAACAGTTTACGGAACAGGAAATTTCATCAGGGATTACTGCTACATACAAAACTACATAGACGCGCTTATTTTAGCCGCAACATCTGACGCCACAAACGGACAGGTTTATGTTCTTGGTTCAGGAGAAGGAAAAAACTTCAATCAAGCAGTTGAAAAAATCAAGGAGCTCGTTGAGAATAGAACAGGAAAGAAAGTTGAAATAACTCACGTCCCCTGGCCAGAAGAAGAAAATGAAATAAACAAAAGGGACTTCATTGCCGACTACTCAAAGTTCAGAGAGGCAACTTCTTGGCATCCAAAAATTTCCTTTGAAGAAGGGCTAAAAAGAACTATTGAATTCTATCATAAGAATCATTATAAACAATAACAAGACAGCTTCTTAATGGACAAAGAGGAAATAATAAAAAAAAGCTTCCAAAACTTAAAGAGAGATATGGATTCTCTAAAACTGAACCTCTCAACGCTCTCAGAGAAAATAAAAGATTTAGAGTCAGCTCTGCCAGATAAAGAAAAGCCAATCTACACCTCAAGGCCATTCATCAACAGTGATATAAAAAAAGCCGTGCTTGATGTTCTTGATTCCAGAATCTTCTCAATGGGACCCAAGGTAAAAGAGTTCGAAGATAAATTCGCAGATTTCTGCGGCGCAAAGCATGCAATAGCTCTCTCAAACGGAACAATAGCTATTGAAATAGCGCTTAAATCCCTCGGAATAAAAAAAGGCGATGAGATAATTATCCCTTCCCACACAACAATGCCGACAATTGAGCCAATCCTCCAGCTCAGAGCAAAGCCAGTCTTTATAGACATAGAAGAAAAAACCTTCACGCTAAATACAAAAAAAATAAAAGAAGCAATAACAAAAAAAACAAAAGCAGTAATGCCAGTCCATCTCTACGGTAATCCTGCAAATTTGCAAGAAATAAAAGAAATCTGTAATAAAAACTCTCTTTTCTTAATAGAAGACTGCGCCCAGGCGCACAACGCCCGCTACGACAACAAGCACGTCGGCACATTCGGCGACGCCGGCTGCTTCAGTTTCTATCCGACAAAAAACCTAACTGTCTGCGGCGAAGGCGGAATGCTCATAACAAACTCAGATGAAATAAATAGAAAAGCAAGAATGCTCATAAACCACGGCGAGCAGGAAAGATACAATCACGTCATACTCGGAAGCAATCATAGATTAAGCGAGATTCACTGCGCAATCGGAATAAAACAATTGGAATTGCTCCCCCAATTCACGAAAAGAAGAAGAGAAATCGCAGAACTCTACTCTTCGCTTCTAAAAAACCCCAAGATAATCCTTCCAACAGAACAAAAAAACAGCAGGCACGTCTATCATTTATATGTTATACGTGTCGCCCCAAACCAAAGAGGCAAAATAATTCACGCACTAAAAGAACAAAACATTCACTGCGGCATCCACTATCCAATTCCTTGCCATCAGCAAAAAGTAATAAAATCCCTCTTCCCATATCTCCCCAAACTTCCAATAACAGAAAGAATCTCAAAGGAAATAATCTCTCTCCCAATTTATCCAGAGCTAACTAACGAGCAAGTAGAGTTCATATCAAGAAAACTCCTGGAAAAATTATGATGTATTCAAAAGAACAAAAGCTAAACATCGGAGCAGGGAAAAGACCACTAACAGAATATACAAATCTCGACAGCAGAAAACTTCCCGGAATAGATGTAATCCACGATTTAAACAAATACCCTTGGCCCTTCAAAGACAATCAATTTAACGAGGTGATAGCAATGTATTCCCTTGAATTGCTTGAAGATTTCATAAAAGCCATTGAAGAAATTCACAGGATAAGCAGAAATAAAGCAAGGATAATTGTTTATTCTCCACTATTCCCAAATATGCGTTCTGCCCAAGACCCCCTGACAAGAAAGTTTATGACTTACAACACCTTTGACTATTTTACTCCTGAAAACCGCGGGCTAAATTACTACTCAAAAGCAAGATTCAGGATAATCAGAAGAAGAATAATCTTCTCCCGCAATAAGCTCCTGAAATTCCTGAACTTCCTTCCCAACATCTCGCAAAAGTTCTATGCCCGCTTCCTTTTCAATATTTTTCCCTCTAACGAGATAATTTATGAATTAGAAGCTGTTAAACTTCCTGCAATCCAAACAGATAAATCTTTTTAAACAATCAATCTAACTAAATCTATGCTAAAAGAGTATGAGAACTATTTCCAAGGAAAAAACATAATCGTCACCGGCGGCTTGGGCTTCATAGGAAGCAATCTGGTAAATAGATTAGCCAAATTAAATCCTGCAAGAATTATAATAATTGACTCAAAAGTCCCTGGCTTAGGCGCAAATCTCTTCAACATAAAAGAGATAGAACACAAAGTAGAAATCCCAGATATAAACTCCCAAGGACTAGATATGTCAAACACAGAAAAAATAAAAGAGCTTCTAAATAAAGGAATAGACTGCGTTTTCAACCTCGCCGGCTCTGTAAGCCACATAGGAGGAAAAAACTCTCCGTTAAATGATTTGGATTTAAATCTAAGGACGCACGTCTCCTTCCTGCAGGCGTGCAGGGAGCATATAGAAAAAGAAGGAATATCATCTCCAAAAGTTTTATTCACAGGAACAAGAGACCAATACGGAAGAGTGAGCGACAAGGAGCTCCCTGCAAGAGAGGAATTCACAATAAAAGAAATGG
>CAYIAU010000080.1:0-3728 GCA_964361465.1 Candidatus Woesearchaeota archaeon | reverse complement strand
ACTAACGCAACAGACGTGGTGAGCTTAGCTTCTGTGTTCGGAAAGGGAACAGGCGTTTCCTCATCACTATGGCCGTCTTCGTGATTGCCAATTTCACAGAGTTTTTAAAACTTGCTGTCCTTCAAGTCTAATTAAGGAACGATAGAAGTTAAGTATAAAGTTTTAAAAGCCCGTTTTATTGTATAGTTTTATGGAAGGCGAGAAAGGAGAAGGTGCGCTGAAAAAGGAAGATGCGAGAAGCTGGTACGATAAGAGATACAAGCTGTTCTTTATTGTGCCAATGGTGTTTTTGTTTTTGTGTTTGGGTTACCTGGCTTTTTTTGTTAATCAAAACGGAGACATTATCTATAAAGATGTGAGCTTGACTGGAGGAACGAGCATAAGTGTTTTTGATGCGAATGTTGATGTGGGAGAGCTGAAAAATAGTCTGAGAGGAGAATTTCCGGATTTGATTGTTAGGAGGATAAGCGACTTTAGGACAGGGCAGCAGAAAGGTTTTTCTGTTGAGACGAAGGCAGATGTTGAGCAGATTAGAGGTGCGCTGGAGAATTATTTGGGATATAAACTGGAGCAGGAAAATTCCAGCATTGAGTTCAGCGGGAGCACGCTGAGCCGGGGATTTTATCAGCAGCTAAGACTTGCAGTGTTTATTGCTTTTGTGTTTATGGCGATTGTTGTTTTACTAATTTTTAGAAGCTTTGTGCCGAGCTTTGCCGTGATTTTAAGCGCGTTCGCCGACATTGTGATGACTCTTGCTGTTGTTGATTATTTTGGAATGCAATTATCTGTTGCAGGAATTGTTGCTTTCCTGATGCTGATAGGATATAGCGTTGATACTGACATATTGCTGACGAGCAGGCTTCTCAAACGGCATGAGGGGAGTGTTAATGAAAAGATTTGGGGCGCGTTCAAGACAGGAATGACTATGACTCTGACTTCAATCGCGGCTGTCGGAATTTCTTTGTTTATAATCTACAACTTGAGCGAGACGCTGAGGCAGATTTTCACGATAGTATTAATCGGCTTAGGGTTCGATATGTTCAACACTTGGTTCACGAACGCTTCAATATTGAAGTGGTATGTTGAGAGAAAGGAGGGAAGGAAATGAGAGTCTCGATTAGAGTTTGGATATTAATTATTGCTTTGGTATTGTCCTTGCTGGCGATAAAGCCGAGCTTTGAGCAGGGAGTTGTGGTGAAGAGTGTTGCTCAGGACTCTTTGATTTTTGCAGAGGGGCTGAGAGTTGGGGAGATAATAAAATTTGTTAATGATGTTGAAGTTAAAAATGTTGAATCTTACTCTGATGTTGTGAGCAATTTGTTTTTAGACGGAGTTGAGAAAAGAGTTGACATAAAAACAAAGGGCGATTCTTATACAATTCTTACCAATGACTCGCTTGGAATAACAGTTGATGATGTGCCGAAGACAAGGATAAAAACAGGGCTTGATTTGAGGGGCGGAGCTAAGGCGTTAGTTGAGCCAGATGTTTCAATTTCTGAGGGCGAGCTTGATGATTTGATAGAGGTGAGCAGGAACAGGTTCAATGTTTATGGATTAAGTGATGTTAATGTAAAAGGAGTAAGAGATTTGTCTGGAAATAGATTTATGCTCGTTGAGGTTGCGGGAGCGTCGCCGGATGATTTGGAGGAGCTTGTGGCGAAACAGGGGAAGTTTGAAGCAAAGGTTGGAAACGAGACGGTGTTTATTGGCGGGGAAAGGGACATTAGCGATGTTTGCAGAAACGACGCTTCTTGTGCAGGAGTTACCAGCTGTTTTGCCGTCGCAGAGGGAGGATATGCGTGCAATTTTGCATTCACGATATTCTTGACGCAGGAGGCTGCTGAAAGGCACGCGGAGATTACTTCAAACTTAAGCTTGGACGAAACAGGGCAGTACTTGAGCGAGAGATTGTATTTGTTTGTTGATGATCAAGAAGTTGATTCTTTACTGATAAGTTCTGGTTTGAAAGGGCAAGCCACAACGCAGGTTTCGATTCAGGGGAGCGGAGCAGGTCCGAGCGAGACAGACGCTCTTGAGGATGCGAAGGCGAGTATGAACCAACTGCAAACAATTTTGATAACTGGGAGCTTGCCTTACAAGCTGAACATAGTGAAGCTTGATACTATCTCTCCTATTCTTGGAGCTGATTTTGTCAATTCAATTATTATTGCTGGAATTTCTGCAATCTTGGTTGTTTCTTTGATAATCTTCGTCAAGTATAGAAAGATAAAAGCGTCGCTTGCTTTATTGTTTACTTCTTTTTCAGAACTGATTATTATTTTAGGAGTTGCCTCGCTGATTGGATGGAATTTGGACTTGCCTTCAATAGCTGGAATTTTGGCGACGATAGGAACTGGCGTTGACCAGCAGATAGTTATCTTAGATGAGGCGCGCAGCGGGAAGACGACGAGCATCAAGAATAGGATGAAGAGTGCTTTGTTTATTATTATGGGGGCGTATTTGACGTCGTTGGTTTCATTGCTTCCGCTTTATTTGGCTGGCGCTGGCTTGTTCAAGGGCTTTGCGATAACGACGATAATTGGCATTACTGCTGGAGTTTTTATTTCAAGGCCAGCATTTGCTGATATGATAAGAAAGATGGAGGAATGAAATTGAGTGTTAAGGAAATAATAAGGAGGATGATTGAGTTGGAAGTTGAGCTGAGCTTGAAAAGATATATATCAAAATGCGAGGAGCTTAGTGAAAGACAAAAGATTAGACTGTTGAATCGTAAAGGAGGTAAAGAAGAATGCTACCGAAATGGCACATACTCTTTGGAGTCTTGTTCGCCGGATTCATCTGGTCTTTTGCGCCTGAGATAAATCTGATTTATTTGGGATTGGTATTTGGGGCTTCTTTTCTGATTGATTTTGATCATTATATTATGGGTGTGAAGAGGACAGGAAAGTTTAGTCTAGGTGAGTGCTTCGAGTATAATGTGGAGGCGAGAGAGAAAGGAAGAAAAGAGAAGGCGAAGGGGATATTTAGGAAGGGAGACTTTCATTTGTTTCATACTATTGAGGCACATATCTTGATGGGGGCTTTGGGGCTATTGTGGAGCGGGTTCTTTTATATTTTCATAGGAATGGTTTTTCACTCTTTGCTGGACTTGATGTCTCTTTTATATGCTGGGGGTATGTATAGGAGAGAGTATTTTTTCTTTAATTGGATTAGGCGAAAGATGTAGTGTATTACAATTAAATTTATATTCCCTCGGGATAATTCCTTTTATGACTAATTTGGAATTTATTGTAACTGGAGGAGCTGGTTTTGTCGGGAGCAATTTTCTTAGGCATATGATTAATGAATATCCAGATTATAGTTTTGTCAATGTTGATAAATTGACTTACTCTGGCAATTTAAAGAATGTTGAGGATTTGAAGGGGAAAGAGAATTACAGATTTTTTTTGGCAGATATATGTGACTCTAAGAGAATTGAGGAAGTTATTAGTGCGGGGAGTTTTGTTGTTAACTTTGCCGCAGAGTCGCACGTTGATAATTCTATTACAGGGCCAAGAATATTTTCTGAAACTAATGTTGTTGGCACGGTGAATCTTTTGGAAGCTGCGAGAAAGAAGGGGGCAGGACTTTTTGTTCAAATCTCTACTGATGAGGTTTATGGCTCTCTTAATCTTAAGGACAGATCTTCAAGGGAAGACGAAGCTTTAAGGCCGAGATCGCCTTATAGCGCTTCAAAGGCGGCGGCAGAGGAGTTTTGCCAAGGATAT
>CAYIAU010000079.1:0-3834 GCA_964361465.1 Candidatus Woesearchaeota archaeon | reverse complement strand
GCGATACACTGTTTCCGTCGAGCAAATTGAAAGATACGCAAAGCGCTACCTCCCAGCAAAAAACATCGGAATAATAATAATCTCAACTTCACAAGGATTAATGACTCATCAAACCGCCCTTGAAAAAAACATAGGAGGAAGCTTGATCGCTTACATTTACTAATGAAACGAAAAATACTTGAAAAAATAAGCATCCCAGAAGGCGTTTCCTGCCAATACGAAAACAAACTCCTAAAATGCAGCAAGGGCTCGCTCTCGCTCGAAAGAAAAATAATCGCCCCCATCACAAAAATAAAAATAGAAAACTCAGAGATAATTTTTGAGTGCAATTCAGGAAACAAGAACAATCGCAAGATGATAATGACAAACATAGCTCACATAAAGAATATTTTCAAAGGCTTGCAAGAACCATTTATCTACAAATTAGAAGTTGTAAATGTTCATTTCCCAATGACTCTAAAAGTAGAAGGAGCTCAATTAGCAGTCAGCAATTTCCTTGGTGAGAAAAAGCCGCGGCGTGCAGAAATTCTTCCCGACGTAGAAGTTGAGGTCAAGGGGCACGAGATTACCGTAAGCTCTCCCGATAGAGAAGCAGCAGGGCAGACAGCGGCAAACTTTGAGAAAGCAACAAAACTAAAAGGAAGAGACAGGCGAATATTCCAGGACGGAGTTTACATAACTGAAAAACCAGGAGGAAAAATATAATGCCGAAAAAATTTCTACGCCAAGACATATCAAGATATAGCAAGCTCGGAAGCGGAAGAAAAAAACTCCAAAAATGGCGCAAGCCAAAAGGAAGACACAGCAAGATGCGTCAGCGCAGGAGGTCCTATCCTTCTCACCCTTCACTCGGCCACAAGCGCGCTCGCTCCCAATACAAAAAAATAAAAGACAAGCTTCCAATCCTCGTCTCCAGCAAAAGTGACTTATCAAAAATAAAAAAGGAAAACGCAATAATCCTTTCAGGCCGCTTAGGAGCAAGAAAGAAAATAGAAATAATCAACAAGGCAGAAGAAATGAAACTCCAGATACTAAACATAAAAGGAGAGAAAAAATGAAACTGGAAACAAAAAAATATCTCGCGGCAAGAGCGCTCAGCGTCGGCAAAAACAGAATTGTCTTTAACATAGAGCGCCTCCCAGAAATAAAAGAAGCAATAACAAAGCAGGATATGAAAGACCTTTTCCAAGACAAAGCAATCGCAATAAGAGAGATTAAAGGAAAGAGAATAATAAAGCAGAGAAAAACCAGAAGAAGGAAAGGCTCAATAAAACTAAGAGTAAATAACTCAAAGCAGGAATACGTCAAGCTGACAAGAAAACTCCGCGCATATGTCAGAGGACTAAAAAGGCAGAATTTGCTCTCCAAAGAAAACTTCATAGGAGTAAGAAAGCAAATAGGAGCTAAGCAGTTCAAGTCTCTCGCTCAACTAAAAGAACATCTTGTAGGAGTGCCAAAATGAAATCAATAAGACGTCGTCGGCTCGAATCAAGAACAGATTACAAGGCTCGCTTAGCCTTGCTAAAATCTGAAAAGCCAAGAATAGTAGTAAGGAAAACAAATCGCTACATCATAGCCCAAATAGTTGAATCAGAGCAGGCGCAGGACAAAACTCTCATCTACACAAATTCAAAATCCCTATTAGAAAACGGCTGGCCTAAAGAACTCTCAGGCTCGCTAAAAAGCCTGCAGGCAGCATACCTCACAGGCTTCTTCCTCGGAAAAAAAGCAAAAGAAAAACTAAAAAGAGATTTAATACTAGACATAGGAATGCACAGGAACATTTCAAAGTCAAGAATTTACGCTCTGCTAAAAGGAGCTATAGACGCCGGCTTGAAAATATCCCACGCCCCAGAAGTCCTCCCAACAGAAGAAGAGCTAAACTCAAATAAAAAACTATCTCCAATACTAAAAAAACTCAGAGGAGCAGATTAATATGGCTGAAAAAGAAACAAAAAACAAACCAAAAGATATGATTGAAGCAACACCAGAAGAATCAGAAGAAATTGAAAAAGTAATAGAAGAAGACATAGTCAAAAAATTGTCAAGAGAAGAAGCGCTCAAGCAAAAGGAAAAATCAAGAGAAGCAAGGCAGAGAGAAGAATCCTTAGAGCACTGGATACCAAGAACAGAACTCGGCAGAGCTGTTAAAGCAGGCAAGGAAAAAGATTTTGATAAGATTCTAAAACAAGGCAGAAAAATTCTTGAGCCAGAAATAGCAGACACTCTTCTAAAGCTTGAATCAGACATGCTCTTAATAGGCCAAGCAAAAGGAAAATTCGGCGGCGGAAAAAGAAGAGCTTGGCGCCAAACCCAGAAAAAAACTCAAGAGGGAAACATCCTAACATTTTCCTCAATGGCAGTAGTTGGCGACAAGAACGGACACATAGGACTTGGCTATGGTAAAGCAAAAGAAACTCTTCCAACAAGAGAGAAAGCATTGAGACAAGCAAAGCTCAACATAATAAAAATTGAAAGAGGCTTTGAATCTCCAGAAGACAGCTCAACAGATCCCCACACTGTTCCATTTACCTTAGAAGGCAAATGCGGCTCGTGCCGTCTGAAACTGCTCCCCGCCCCTCGAGGAACAGGCCTAGTCATCGGCGACCAATGCAAAAAAATTCTTTCGCTCGCAGGCATTAAGGATGTTTATTCAAAAACAATTGGGAATACAAGAACAACATTTAACGTCGCAAAAGCCTGCATTGACGCGCTCTCAAAAACCACAACTTTCAAAAGAGCAGAGGCAAAAAGATGATAATCGCGATAAGAATTTCAGGAATGGTGAATATTCTTTCAGACGTTCAGGAAACACTATTCAGAATGCATCTAAGAAGAAAATACTCCGCAGTCTTGCTGAAACCCTCAAATGAAACTCAAAAACTCCTAAAAAAAGTTCGAAACCAAGTCGCATACGGAGACATAAACGAAGAAACTCTTCTATCCCTTATTAAAAAAAGAGCAGAGCCAAAGTCAAGCTCAGTTAAGATAGATGCAAAAAAAATCCTAGCCGAGCTGGAAAAAAAGAAAATTAACGATTTAAGCATCAAGCCATTTTTCCGTCTGCATCCGCCAAGAGGAGGAATAGATTCAAAGAAGCATTTCGGTACGACAAAAAAAGCTGTTCTCGGCGACAACAAAGAGAAAATCAACGACTTGATAAGGAGGATGCTATAATGCCAAAAGAAACTTTCCTCTGGGAGTGCGAGTGCGGGCACGTGGAATACGGCGAGACTCCCCCTCAAGTGTGCAAGGAATGCCTCTCAATTGAAACATTCGACAAGGTTCCCAAAGAATTAATAGGAGAAAAAGACAAGAAAAAAGTTTTCGCTAATGATGCAAATGGAGACTTAGAATATGAAAGTTAAGAAAAGAAAGAAATCCTCAAGGTTTAGGGGAAGCCACACGCACGGAAGAGGAGGCAAGAAAAAAGCTAGAGGTAAAGGGCACCGTGGAGGCGTTGGCATGTCAGGCACAGGAAAAAGAGCAGACCAGAAAAAAACTCTTGTCTTGAACCTCTACGGAAAAAAATACTTCGGCAAAGACAAAACTCTTGGAAAAAAACCAAGAAAAAAGCTCCTCACAATTAACTTAGATCAGCTCTCCCAAGAAAAAACAAATCTCGTCGGCTACAAAGTTCTCAGCCGCGGCGTCCCGCCCTCCAAACTAAAAATAACCGCCTCCGCCGCCTCAAAAAAAGCAATTGAAAAAATAAAAGCAGCGCAAGGAGAAATCTCTTTCAAAACTAATTAATTCTCATCACAAACTTTGTGCTCTGTATCACAAAGTTCTTGAGTAATACCACACACTAAAGTGTGTGGTTTGTTTGAACTC
>CAYIAU010000078.1:0-3941 GCA_964361465.1 Candidatus Woesearchaeota archaeon | reverse complement strand
AAGCTTTCGGCAAGAAGAGCAAGATGTCTGAGACACTTGCGAATGAAATTATGAAGGCGGCGGAGGGAAACATGGAATCTTATGCTGTCGGGAAGAGAAATGAGGCGGAGAAGCAGGCAGATAGTGCGCGGTAGATTTATATATTATTTCTTTTCAATTAACATATGAGATTAGATGTGCCTTTGTTTGTGCAAAGTGAGAAGAATACTGATTGCGGGCCTGTTGCTTTGAGAATGGTGTTGAATTATCTTGGAGGAGAGTATTCTATTGAGACAGAGCACAAAAGTGACAATTCTTTTGTCTCTGTCTCACAACTCCGAGAACCGAAGGTTCTCGGGGCCATCAAGAACTGGAAGTTCTTGAGGAGACCAAACAAAACGCAAGGTTTTTGGGACAAGATTAACTCATTGTCTGATAGTGAGAGGGGAGGCTCAACTTGGACAATAGATTTAGCAAAGATTGCCGCTGAATTGGGATTCAAAGTTGAGTTTTATTCCAAATCCTTAGAAGTTAATCCGGAAAATTTTGCATTGGATTTTTACAATAGAGAAACTGGCGGATTTGATTCTTCAAAAAATAAATTAGATAAGATTATTGGGAGATGTAAAGCGCTTAGCGTTCATTTAGAGGAAAAGAGTTTTGGTTTGGAAGAATTGCTTTCTAAGATTAATGAAGATTGTTTGGCGATTGTTTTGCTTGATTGGTATAGATTGTTTGATATGGAAGGTTATCAAGGGCATTTTGTTCCTATTGTAGGCTATGACGAGAAGAATGTGTATGTTAATAATCCTGATTTTAGAAAACCTGTTAAGGATTTTGCAATTAGCAAGGAGAAGTTTGATGAGGCGAGGAGAGCCCTTGGAACTGACGAGGATGTTATTCTTGTTTATCGGAAAATATAAATAGAAAAACTTATATATTATAATAAATTATAATATGCATGACTTTATTCAAGGCGAAGGTTAGAAATGTCGGAACTTCACTTGGCATTTTGATACCTATTGAAGTTGTGAAAGAGAAGAAGATAAAGGAAGGGCAGAACATAGAGGTAAGTATATTGAGAAAGGATTTGAAGTTGATTAGAAAGAGTTTTGGTATTGCTAAGAATGCTAAGTTTGAATTTGGGAGAGACCGCGAGGATAGATTAGAGAGGTGGGAGAAACAAAAAGATAATGCTTCTTGATAGTTACTCTTGGATTGAATTTTTTAAGGGTAGTGAGAAAGGTAAGAAAGTTGAGGAGTTTTTAGAAGAGCTTGAATGTTTTACTTGTATTGTTAGTATCTCAGAGATAACGGCGTGGGCTTTAAAGAATGGATTTGAGCCTAATCCGTTTATATCTAAAATTAAAGGGTTGTCTCAAATTATGAATTTGAATGAAGAAATAGTTAAAAATGCCGGGAAGATTAATTTTGAGAAGAAGAAAGAAATGAGAGATTTTGGAATGATTGATTCTGTGATTTATTCCACTGCGCTTTACTATGGACTTAAAGTTCTTACTGGCGACGAGCATTTTGAGGGATTGGATAATGTGGAGATGTTGTAGATCAAGAAGTCCTTCTGGCTTGTTTGGACTTCTGGATGTCCAAGATTGCAATTCATCTGCGGACTGAAGTCAGCAGTTTTCTTGTACAGCAATCTTGGCATAATTTTAAAAACCTAATTTTATAAACAGCTTTATTCTATTAGTCCAATAAGGAAGAAAATGGCAGACATAAAAATCAAAAGATTTTTAGCCTACCAACTTATGGATAGTTGGATGGAGGAATAAGTTGGCAGAAGATAAAACAGCAATCGTGAAGAAGCTTATGCATCAGGCTGGAAAGATAAGGAACATAGCGATTGCCGCGCACATTGATCACGGGAAGACGACTTTCTCGGATAATTTATTGTCGGGGGCGGGAATGATGTCTGCGGAGTTGGCGGGAAAGCAGCTTGCACTTGACTTTCACGAGGATGAGATAGCGAGAGGGATAACTATTGACGCTGCTAATGTTTCTATGGTACATAAAGTTGGGGGAGAGGATTATTTGATTAACTTGATTGACACGCCCGGGCACGTTGATTTTGGGGGCGACGTGACGAGAGCGATGAGAGCTGTAGATGGTGCGATTGTGCTTGTTTGCGCTTCAGAGGGAATAATGCCGCAGACTGAAACGGTTTTGAGGCAGGCGCTGAGAGAAAGAGTCAAGCCGGTTTTGTTCATCAATAAAGTTGATAGATTAATCAAAGAAGTTAAACTGACACCGGAGCAGATGCAGGAAAGATTTGTTAAGATAATCAATAAAGTCAATGAGCTAATTTTGAAAATTGCCGAGGAGGGATATGGGAAGAGATGGCAGGTTAATGTGCAGAACGGGAGCGTTGCTTTTGGGAGCGCGTTTCACAACTGGGCGATGTCTGTGCCTTATATGAAGAAGAAAAATATTTCTTTCAAGGATGTGATTGATGCTTACCTAAAAGGCGACGAGGAATACAAGCAGCTGGCGAAGAGATCGCCTTTGCACGAGGTTGTTTTGGATATGGTAACGAAGCATCATCCTAATCCTAAAGAGGCGCAGGCATATAGAATACCGAAGATTTGGCACGGCGACGAGAACAGCGAGGTTGGGCAGGACTTGAGAAACTGCAATGAAAAAGGGACGCCGGCATTTATTTGCACGAAGATTGTGATTGATAAAAATGCGGGGGAGGTGGCGGCGGGGAGATTATTTTCAGGAACGCTGAAGAGAGGCGACGAAGTTTATATGAATCTCGCGAAGAGAAAAGTTAACTTACAGCAGGTTTCTATTTACAAAGGTGCGCAAAGAATTCAGATGGAGGAAGTTGTTGCTGGAAATATTGTGGGGCTTGTCGGACTGAAGGGTGTTTATGCGGGAGAAACAGTTAGCGGGAAACAGATTGAGCCGTTTGAAGCAATCAAGCATATTTTTGAGCCGGTTGTGACAAAGAGCATTGAGGCAGAGAAGGCGGCTGACTTGCCGAAGCTGATAGAAGTTTTGAGACAGGTGAATAAAGAAGATCCGTCTATAACGGTTGAGATTAATGAGGAGACAGGAGAGAACTTGATTTCTGGAATGGGCGAGCTGCATCTTGAGATTATTGAGAACAGAATTAAGACAGAGAAGGGAGTTAATGTTAAGGCGGGGAATCCAATTGTTGTTTATAGAGAGAGTGTGATGAAGGAGAGTGATGTTGTTGAAGTTAGGACGCCGAACGGGCACAATATTTTCAAGTTTAGTATTGAGCCGTTGGAGGATGCTGTTTATGATGCGATTAAGAATGATGAGCTTCCTGAAATGCGGTTGAAGAAAAAGGCAGAGGTGGTTTGGGCTGTTTTATCGCAGAAAGGGATGAGCAACGACGAGGCGAGGCAGATAAGGGAAATTTACAAGGGGAATATTTTTGAGGACAGGACGAGAGGGATTGTTTTGCTTGGAGAAATTATTGATTCAATTATGGACGGCTGGAGGCTGGTTGTAGATGGGGGGCCTTTGGCAAAGGAGCCGCTGATGAAAACGAAGTTCATTATTCACGACGCGAAGATTCACGTTGATCATATGCATCGCGGACCGGCGCAGATTTATCCTGCTGTTCGTCGGGGCATGTATGAGAGCATGCAGAGGGCAGGGCCTTCAATTTTAGAGCCGATTCAGACGCACCAAGTTGAGGCGCCTATTGATTTTATGGGAGCGGTGACGCAGTTGATTGGCTCGAAGAGGGGAGTTTTAGAAGATGTTCAGCAGGAGGCAGAGAGTGTTACCATAAAAGCGAAAATTCCTGTCAATGAGATGATTGGATGGAGCAATGATTTGAGGAGCGCTACAGAGGGGCGCGGGGTTTCTTCGCTGATTGACCAGAAATTCCAGAAACTTCCTCGTGAGCTGCAGGATGCGGTTATTAAAAAGATTAGGGGAAGGAAGGGGCTGGCGGAGAATCAGTA
>CAYIAU010000077.1:0-3989 GCA_964361465.1 Candidatus Woesearchaeota archaeon | reverse complement strand
CCGATTGAGATTCTTTTTCCTTCTTTCAAGCCAGAGATGTTTATGTTGGCGAGTTTTCCGTAGGACTTGAACTTTGAGGTGTTGAAATAAATTCCGTCAGATGTCTTGTAAGTGTAGCTTTTTTTCCCAAGCTTTTTTATTAGTGAGATTTGCTCTTTGATATGAGCAGTGGCTTTGCTCCAGATTGTTGGGGGGAGAATGTTTAGTTTTTTTAAATCCTCTTTGAACACTTTTAGATAGAAGTCTGCTATTTCTTTTGCTGATTTGCCTTCTTTTTTCGCGGCTTTTTCAATTTTGTCTTCGCCGGTGTCTGAGTCGCTTGTCAGATGTCCGACGTCGGTGACGTTCATCACGTGCTTTACCTTGTAGTTGTTGTAGAGGAGAGTGCGTTTCAGCAAGTCAGAGAAGATATAAGTTCTTAAATTTCCGATGTGCTGGAACCAATAGACTGTTGGGCCGCAGGTGTAGATGCTGACTTGCGAGCTTTTTATTGGCTTGAATGTTTCTTTTTTTCTTGTGAGAGTGTTGTAGAGTTTTATTTCTGGCATGGTTAAGAGAGAGGACGATGATATTTAATGGTTTCTCTGAGTGATAAGATTTAAATAGATAAGCTTCTGATATGTTTCTTAAGTGAGACAATGACAAGAAGTTATTTTGGAGATATTTCTGAAGTTCTTGATGGAGAGAATAGTTTTAGTGATAGGCTTTATTCTCTTGGTATGGAATATGAGAGACGAAAGCGCGTCAGGAAACTTTATTCTTCTGATGCAGATAATGAGCAAAGAAGTTATGCTAACCTTTTTTCTAATTCCGAGTAGAAGTTGAAAGGGTAGTCGCGCGTTCTGTCTTTTAGCTGACTTTTGTTTTTTGCAATGTCTATGCCAAAGCGGTTCGCTGCTTTTGTGAATGTGACTTCTTCAATTCTTTGTTCGGAAAATTCATTTTCCGTCAAGTATTTTATAAAGAGCTGCCAGTGCTGCAAGCCGGTTATTCCTGAGCTGAAGGGAGAAGATGTTTTTTGCTTCAAAGTGTGGGGAGCGTGGTCTGTTTCAAGCCAATCTATTTTTCCTTCTCTCAGATATTGGAGCATTATTTGAGGGTCACCTGGCGCTCTTAAGGGAGGATTCATTTTCCAGATAACGCCGTTTTCGTCAAACATTTTATTCCAGTCGTAAATTAGATGATGCGGGCAGACGCCGGATGAGATGTCTCTTCCTTTTGCCTGGGCTTCGTTAACAAGCTGGACTGCTTTTGGCGAGGAGATGTGGGCGATGTGGAGTTTGCCTTTGAATCCCGTTAGTTCAGAGAGGTAAAGCTGGTCTTTTACTGATTCAACTTCTGCTTTTTCAGGGCGGGCGAGGCAGTGGCTTATTGGGAGTTTTGGATTCCAGACTTTTTGGAGTTCTGATTCTTTTTCTGCGTGAACTGTGAGGACGCCATCAAATCCTTCTTTTGCGAGAGTTTTATATACGATGTGCTGATTGAAGAGGTCTATCACGCCGAGATTGCCGACTGAGTGGCCTGCGTAGAGTTTCATTCCGACGATTTGCGGGAAGAATTCTCTGTATAGCGAGACGGCTTCTTTTATCTGCTCTGGGTTTGAGGTTAAACCGAGGTAGAGTCCGTAGAAAACTTTTTTTACATTTGCGTTTTTCGCGAGTGCTAATCTGTCTGTGACGTTGGAGCGGTGCGTTATTGGAGGATTAGTGTTTGGCATATCAAAGACAGCGCTTACTCCGGAATCTCTTGCTACTTCAAGTCCGTGTTTTACTGTTTCTTTTTCTGTTTCGTTGAAGTCGCGGAGATGGACGTGCGGGTCAATTACCATATAAAATTAATTGTATTAAGTTTTAAAAGGATATGGATGTTATATACAAAATAATATAATTCTTTATAAATATAGATTATTTAATAATAGAATGAAAGCTACTACCTTGGCTAATTTGGAAGGAAAGCTTCGGTCCTTTCTAACAAAATTGCCTGTGAGAAATGTAGTGTCAAAATATTCCTCTGGGCGTTTGAATTTTTTGGCAAAATTAAAAGAAGAAGTTCCGTATGAATTCTACTCTCCTTCAATAAATTTGTCAAGAGAGTTATGGGGGATTAAATTCCGTTCTTCTATAATGAATGCTGCTGGAATGTTCAAAAATGGAGAGTGCTATGAAATGGTTGTAAGACAAGGAGCGGGAGCTTATCTTGGTGGAACAGGGACGTGGAATCCGAGAAGAGGAAATGAAAGAGCTGGAATTTATTTACCATTTGTTCCTTATCCAAGATCACACTCAGCATCTAATTGGTTAGGTTTGCCGAATGATGGAGATGAATTAAATTCTCAAAGAGCTGCGAAAATTGATAGAATAGATGACATGCCAGTTGGTTGGAGTATAATGGGATCACCAGATTTTCAGGGAGAAGATAAACTAAAATATCTTGTTATGAGTATGAGACTATATGGAAACGCGGGAGTAGACTTTATTGAAATTAACGAGAGTTGCCCAAATACTGCTCACGGCAGACCACAAGACGATGATTTGGCTAATAGACTAAATTATATTAAGGAACACTTTTTAGATAGGAGAACGAGAAGACTCCCTGTAATTGTGAAATTCTCTAATGATACTCAACGAGAGCAGTTACCAGAATTGCTTGATTTATTATTTAGGTTTGGTTTTGATGGCGTTAATTTTGGAAATACTTCTATTCAATACGCTAAAAGAAGAGAGTTTATACATTTTAGTGAAAGAAACCTATATGATTTTTTTACAACTTCTAAAGAATTTGGTGTTGGTGGAGGAGTAAGTGGTAGGCCTCTTAAAGAATCCTCACTTGAGCTTGCTGGCAGAGTGGCGGAGTATTTGAAATCTGGGTCGCCCTCACAAGAGTTTCATGTTATAAGGACAGGAGGGATTGAAACATTACAGGATATACAGGATTCGGAAAGAGCTGGAATTTCTTTGAATCAATGGTTCACTGGATATTTTGAGAATTTTGCTAGTCACGGACACAAAGTTTATGAGGAATTATTTGCGAGTTATAGTTCTCAACAATAGCAATCTTTATATAGAAAAGTTATTTTTACTTTTCATGGAGAAGGATATAGGGAAGATACCGAAGAATGCTGACACTGATGTTGTAATTAGGATTGATGATTTTGGGGGGCGAGTTGGCGTGACGATAAGGGAGTTTGTTTCTGGTGAGAGATACACTGGTTTCACGAAGGCGGGGACGCGAATTCCAGCAGAGCATTTCAAGAAGTTTAAGGAAGCGATAAATTCTATTGACGAGAAGGAATTGGAAGACGCCGTTAAAAAACAGGCGAGCTTGGGTGATTCGCAGTTGGGCGAGAAAAAATCTTCTGGGCAGAGAGATGGAGATTCTGATATTGAAGAGCAGACGATGTGATTATTCATTAAGCAATGCTTCTCTTTCCAGTATTCCCATTCTCTCAAGACGATTTCTTGCGAGCTGTTGGAGGAGTTCTCTTTCCATTCTTCCTTTTTTTTCTATTATTGAGCTTTTTTTCCAAGAGTCCAGCCCATTCACATAGCTTAAGAGTGCTTTGCCGTTGAGTCTGAGCTTATTTATAGAATATTTTTCCTCTTCATAGATTACTTCTTGCGGTGTTTTTGGGATGAAACACGATTTGTCTTCTTCCATATTCATATAGATAAGGAATTTTCCTTCCACGTAGTTATCTAATGATTCCATGTTTTTGTTCAGAGCCTTGGTTATATAAATTTTGTTGGGATATTTGGATAATCCAATTAGACTTAAAGAGAGCTTTTGGAGGAAGTCCAAAAGGGTTAAAAAGCTTCTTTTTGTAAGAGATACGTATGAAGACAGGAGAACGCGAAAATGGAAACGGAAATGGAATTAGAGAATCTGAAAATTCGCCAGCCGATAGTAACTATAGCAGGGCATGTGGACCACGGGAAGACTTCAATTCTTGATTGTTTTAGGGAGAGCGATGTTCAAAGCAGGGAGGCGGG
>CAYIAU010000076.1:0-3991 GCA_964361465.1 Candidatus Woesearchaeota archaeon | reverse complement strand
TACTTTTAAAATCTCATCATCCATTTCAGTTCTCCTACAACCCCAAACTCCCCTCTAAAATCTCGCGCGCTTTCTCCCTTATCTCATTAGACAAACTTAATTTAATCTCCCGCGTCCTCCCCTGCCTCCCCTTTGAAATAACTCGCGCATTAATAATACCAAGCATATCAAACTCCGCAATGATATCTCCAATGCGGCGTTGCGTCAAAACCTCGTTCTTCGTCCTCCTGCAAATCTCCTCGTACTTGCTATAAACATCTCCTGTAAAAATAGCTCCCTCCCCATCAAGCTTCTTCTGCCTAACTTTATTGTCGTCGCTTAACTCCACAATAGCATATAAAACAAGCTGAAACTGCGTCGGCTCGCTCTCTATAACATCAATCATCTTGTCTCTCTCAATTTTCTCATTAGCAGAGTCAATATGTTTTTGCTTCACCTTCTTGCTCCCCTCCCTCTCTGCCAGCTCCCCTGCAACTCTCAACAAATCTAAAGCCCGCCGCGCATCCCCATGCTCCCGCGCAGCAAAAGCCGCACACTTCGCAATCACCCCCTCGTCCAAAACTCCCTCCCTAAAAGCCCTTTCAGCCCTGTTCTTCAAAATGTTCTGCAGCTGCAAAGCATTGTAAGGAGGAAACACCAGCTCCTCTTCTCCCAAAGAACTCCGAACGCGCGGGTCCAAATTATCCATAAAAGTCAAACTGTTGCTTATCCCAATCAAGCTAATCTGTGCATTCTTCAGCTCAGAGTTCATCCTAGTTAGTGTATAAATAAAATTGTCGCTGATATTTTTCACCGCCTGATCTATCTCATCCAAAACTAAAATAACAATCTGCTTCTTGTCGTCAATCATCTCAACAAACTTTGAATAAACAGAATCTGTCGGCAGCCCTGTGTCCGGAATCTTTCCCCCCATCGCCCTAATAAGCTCAGCAATAATTCTATACTCTGTATTCGCAACTTTCCTCAACTTACAATTAATATACAAAAATTTCAAGTCCTGTCCTGACTGGCGAATCTTCTCTGCAATCCTTCCCCCAACGTGCTGAACACTCAGCGTCTTCCCTGTCCCTGTCTTTCCATAGCAGAATAAATTACTAACCTTATCCCCTCTCAAAACCGGCGCGAGAATAGCAGCAACACTCTCTATCTGTTTCTCCCGGTGAGGTATCTCGTCAGGGCTGTAATTCGCCTGCAAAACTCTCTTGTCATTAAAGAGAGTATTCCCTGAATAACTTTCTAAAATTGCGTCAACTTTATCCATAAGCACCTCTATTTCTATTAATATCACAAAGCCCTTGCGTCTTACCACGCACTTTAGTGCGTGGTTTATTTAGGCTTTGGGAGACAGAGACAAAACCAATTCCGAAGGAATTGTCCACTGCCTAAAGGCAGTGGTTTGTTTTGTGCTCTGTATAAGACACATCCTCCCGAGATTTGTGTCCAATCCTACTATAAGACAAAACTTCTCTCAACAGATTGTCCAATTTAAAATAAGACAGAGTTTACAAATCAGCTGTCCTATCTAACAACTCAACAAAAACCTTTATTTAAACATATCTATCTTCCAACCCTTATTTCCACTCCAATCGTCGATAAAACAAGAAATTCCCGTCAGAAAAAATCATATATTAACTATCAAAAGACAAAAATAACAAAAAAAGCCCACACCTCTACTTCCTCTGCAACTCTCTCACTTTCATCTCAATCAAATAAAATTAACACGAACTAATTATAGATAATTAATAAATGGTCCTATAAAAGTAATAATACCAACTATAAATCACAAAGTTCTTGATGGCTGTCAAGAACACGAATTTATGAGTGTTCTTGAAGCTAAGATAAAACCAGACTTATCCACACTCTAAAGAACGTGGTTTTATCTTTAGATAAGTCACAAAACCCTTCGGTTTTTAACCCCGCACTAAAGTGCGGGGCTTGTTCGTGGTTTTGTGACCACCGAGAAAATCCACGGCAAAACAACCACGGACTAAAGTCCGTGGATTTTAACGAGTGTTAATAAAAATAATAAAACGAACAAATATAACTATCCTAAAACAATTATTATAATATATATAATATATAATATAAATATTTATAAAATAAAATTAAATAACAAACTTTTTTCTCTCTATTTAAACCCTTCTCAAAAAATCCAAAATTCTCCAAACGAAACCATAGGGTCGCACCCATCTCTCTCAAAATCAAACCCCCAAACCCAAACAGCTCATAAAATCTCATTACAAATCACCACTATTAAAATACCTAATAATCAAAATCACTTAATCCTCTCCAATTAACATAATCTTTATATACTTATCCTCTCTTAAACTCACATGCCGGAAAAAAAACCATTAAGAGACATCATAGGCAAATTAGTCGTAACAAAAGAAGGCCGTCGCCTTGGAATAGTAAAAGACCTTTCCTTTGAAACAAGAACAGGCGAACTCCTCCAAATAATCCTAAAAGAGCCAACACCCTACACGCGAAACCTAAACTTAGAAACCTCCTCGTCAAACGAAGTCCTCGTCCCGCACAACACAATCATAGCAATCGGCGACTTCATCGTCGTCTCCGAAGAAGACTTAATGTAAATCTCTTCCTTTTCAACAGCACAGCAAAATTTATAAACAACCTTTCTCAAAATAAAATATGCAAGTAATAGGTTTCAACTTTTCAAAAATCTCAGCAGAGAAATTCCCAGACTTTAAGCAAGTCCCGATAACAACAAACATAGAAATAACAGACTTGCAAAAAGAAAAAATCCCACTCCTAAAAGAACAAGAAGCAATGAAATTCCTTTTCAATTACTCTCTAACTTACGACGAGCAAAAACCACAAGAATCTTCCCAAGAAAAATCTCCCAAGGAAGAAAAAAATAAATCCCCGACACCAAAATCAAACCCTCTCGCAAAAATAGACTTAAACGGCCAGATTATTCTCTCAACAACCAAAGAAGAATCAAAAAACTTTCAGGATTCCTGGAAAAAAAAGCAAATCCCTCAATCAGCCCAGCTTTTCCTCTACAATATCATTCTAAGAAAATCAGCATCAAAAACTCTCCAGCTCCAGGAAGAACTCGGCCTCCCCTCACATCTCCCTCTCCCAAAAATCGAGCCTAAAAATTAGCTATCAGATTCCACAAGCATCTTAATCTTATCAACTCTCCCTAAATAAACTCTCTGCACCCCATACTCTCTCCCTCTTTTAATTCCTCTCGCAACTTCAATAAAATCTCCAAACTCATCTTTTCCAGTTCCAAGATAAATACATGGCTCAGAGTCTCTATATTTCCCATCCTTACAAACAACATTTATAAATTCTAAAGGATTAATCTCCGGAACATCTCTTAATTTCATCTCTCTCAAAAGCAAACCCCCAATTTAAATATTATTGCACTGCAAAACTCACTTCAATTCTCCTAATTTCCCGAAATCCGAAGCTTCGGGAGAAGCGAGGGCTTGGGAAATTAAAGTTTATTTAATTTCCCGAAGTCCCAAACTTCCAAACCCTCCCCAACAATTTTCACATTAAACTTCTCAAATTTAAATCCCCAAACATCCCTCACTCCTCCATCTCTCAAGTCGCTTCCCCCACCATATTCAACAAAGCTCGGCACAACAATAATCTCTTTCCCTTTCCACTCCCCCTCTAAAAAACACTTATACTTCTCAATTTTATTTCCATCGCTCAAATTCACAGCAGGATGAAAATGCCCAATAATAATTTTCTTAATCTTCTCATTATCAGCCACTTCCTCAATAACTCTATCCCCATGCAAAAACCCAACATCCCCAACAATCACATAATCCTCAACTTTAACATTCCTCTTCCCCGCAATCGTCTTCAAATAATTATCGTGATTTCCTCTCGTCACCACTATCTCTCCCTCACCCCCCATCTTCCCCAAAAAATAATCAAACAATTCCAAAACATCGTTCCACTCTTGCCGAATATTTTTAGAAAAAACATGCTTGACATCCCCCAATAAAAT
>CAYIAU010000075.1:0-4002 GCA_964361465.1 Candidatus Woesearchaeota archaeon | reverse complement strand
AATCTTCAATCAGCTCAATATCGCTCCCGAAAATATCCTTCCTCTCTTTCTCAGACGCCTCGCGCGAAGCTCGCGTCTCGCGCACCCGTCGCATCTCGCGCCCCTCTCGCGTCCCCCACGCCCCATGCTCCTCGCGCGCGTCCTCCGCCTGCGACTCAACAAGCTTCCTCATCTCCTGTCCAAAATCGCTCCCGCCCCGCCTCAAATTAATCCCCAAATACTCCTGAATCCTGTTTATCAAAACAAAATCATCCTTCGGCAAAACCCCATTCTCAATCATCTTTATTGTATTCTCAGAAACTCCCAGAGCAGCAGCAAGCTCTCTCCTCTTCATTTCCCTCCTCCTCCTCTCTCTCGCAATATGCCAATGAAAGTTATCAATCAACTCCTTGACAACTTTATTCTCCTTCCAATTCAACGGCTTCCTAAAATCATCCATTAAAAGTCTCTGCTCATTATCCTCCCTTGCCCCCGATGGCTTCGTCCTCTCACTCTCAAACCTTGGTTTCCTAAGAATCATCAGTCCCTCTCTAATAGCATATCTCTCACTCACCTTAACAATCTTCCCCTCCTCTATCGCTTCAACCATCTTCTCCTCTAAATCATAATAATCCATCCAAAATCATCAAATCAAAGGTATTTATTATTTATTGTAAGACAAAATATATCACAACACTCGCCTTCCGAGCTGTATAAAATCACTTCGCCAAATATCCCTCTAACTCTTCCAAAGAAACAAGCCCTGAAACCTTGTGCTTTTCATTAACCAAAATCGCAGGAAACTCCTTGACATCATAATTCTCAAGAAGCAAGCCCAGACTCCTCACTCCAGTATCGTGAGCAATCGGCACCAATATTATCTCGTCGCCATATTTGCCCTTCAGCTCAATCAGCACACCGCTCAAAGCCCCTTGCAGCGCCCTCGTCTTAATGTCCGGCTCGTTATATTGATAAAGATAAATTATCACATTTGTCTCCTTTGGACATTTCTTCCTCAATTCAATCAAATCCTTCCAAAGTATAACTCTAAGCAAGTCATACCTCTTGTGCAAATTCAACACGCTTTGACTAAGCTCAGTTGAAGAATCAAACTTCTCAAGTTCGCGCGCCTCCCAAAAAATCCTGTCCGCGAATGCCACACTTTCTCCCAACGCTCTCTCGCAATCAAACTCAAACATCTCTAAAATATCTGACTCCAACTGCACATCAAAAATATCTGTCTCCGCGCTAAGATAAAAGTCCCCCAATTTATCCGCCCGAGAACTCTCAAACAAAAACCCAAGCACAAGCCCCGCCGCAAAAATTATCAAAGCTAGAATCAGCGCCTGCCAAAAAACGTGCTTGTTCCCTTCTTTCCCCATATTCACCAAGTGTAATCTTTCTTTATATATCTATATAGAGAGGCAAACCAAATCACAGGATAAAAAGACAAATAAACAATCGTGTAGAAAATCAGCGTGAAAAATCTCCTGACATCAAGCTTTTTCTCAAACTTAGTCGTCTGCAAAACATACCATGAATAGCTCATGCTCAATATAAACAAAGCAATCAAAAAGAAAATCAAAATGCTCGGATGCAGATTAATATCCTCAAATCTGAAAAGAGCAGACTGCGCCGCGACAGAATAGCTCGCGCTCAATGTTCTAATCAAAACACTCCTCAAAATCAAATAAACAGAGAACACAAAAGCAAAAATGCTCAAAACAATTGTCAAAGAAACAAACGGCAGGACAAAAGCCCCAAATATCCCTTTCTTGAAAAAACTCTTTCTGTATTTGGAAATTGCCTGCAAACCGCCAAGCCCCCACCTCACCCTCTGCCTGAACCACGCCCTGAATTTATGCGGAACAATCGTGCTCACACGCGCATCAAGACACATCCCTGTCTTGTATCCGTGCTCCATCATATTCCAAGTAATATCAATGTCTTCTGTCACCGTTTTAGAATCAAAGCCCCCAACTTCCTCAATATACTTCTTCCTGTACAAACTCAACGGCCCGTTAGTCACATAAACAGAATCAACAAAATCCAAAAGGTTCCTGCTCCAGCCCAAAATCAAATACTCTATGCTCTGTATCCTCGCGAAAAAATTCTCGTCCGCATTCCTCACGCTCACAAATGAAGTCACCGCCCCCATCTTCTCGTCGTTAAAAAATCCTGCAAGTTTCCGCAATGAACTCGGCGAAGGAAAGCTGTCAGAATCAACAACAGCTATCAGCTCTCCCCTCGCCCCCTTCACACCCATGTTCAAAGAATTTGCCTTGCCAGAATTTTCCTTGTCAATTAATTTCAAATTCTTATATCTCCCGAGCAATTTCTTCACCTTTCCCAAAGTCCCGTCCCTGCTCCCATCATTAATAACAATCACTTCAATCTTGCTCTTCGGATATTCCAGCTCCATCACGTGCCTTATTGTCTCCTCTATGCTATCCTCTTCATTGTAAGCAGGAATCAGCACACTCACTCTATATTCCTTCTTCATCTCTGGATAACTAAAAAGCCTCTCCTTATTTCTAATAGTCAAGATTATGAAAAAAGAAAACATGTAAAGCGCTATGAACATAAATGCCAAATAAACACCAGTAACAAACTCAACCATCTTCTCAACTAATGTCAGGCAGTTTCTCTCCCTTATTTAAATGGAAATAATCATAAAACCTCTCGCTCAAATTCAGTTCAGCAGTGTGCCCGGTTTTCTTTTTATTCACCAATCCCATCTCCACAAATCTGCTCACGTGCTCATATGCCTTGTTCCCTCTTATCTTAATCAAAACGCTCTGCTTCATCGGCTGCTTGTAAGCAATAATCGCCAGCGTCTCCTGCTCTGCCCTGCTGAACTCACTCTGCCCGCTCGCAAGTCTGTTTACCATATCTCTATACTCCGGCGAGACATCCATCTTCCACTTCCCGTCGCGATGCACAACACCTATTCCAAAATCCCTGTATTTCTCCTCAACATCTCTCAAGAGCTTCTTCAAAAGAATCGGATTCACGTTTGTCAATCCAACAAGCTCGCCTATCGTCAAAAATCTCCCCGCGATAAAAAGCGCCGCCTCTATCTTCCTAACGTTCTCCGCCTCAACATCAGAATCAATCTCCTCTAAACTCTGACTGCTAACATCACGAACTTCTTGTTTATTTTTAGAAGTTCGGAAGACAGAAACAAAAGAATTGTCACTTTTGTGCTCTGTACCAAAGCTTCTCTCAGCCCCCCCGAACAAAAGCTCAACGCCTTTCTTCACTTCCTCTTCTGAAACACTCTCTTTATCCATACAATTCCATAACCTCCACACTTAAAAAACTTAATTATCCCAGAACAATCAATATCCCCTCAATAAAAGCACCTACAATAAGCAAAGGCACAACAACAAAAAGAAAAACATTTGCAGAGTTATAAAAACGCCGTTTGAACTCTCTCGCCTTGTCCCTCGCAAAAACAAACATCCCCAGTTTCATCCCAAGCCCAAGAGAAATAAAAACAGCCGGAAGCTCAAAAACGCCGTGCGGAAAAATCCTTAACAGCTCAACATACCCCACATCAGAAACAACTCTCTCAGCCACAAAACCCAAAATAACTCCATTCCCAACTGCATTAACCAGCGGAAAAATTCCTAAAAAAACTCCCAAATACAAACCAAAAAAAGCGCTCTGCAAATTGTTCTGCAATATAAAAAATATCAGCTCTGCCCCATCCATCCCATAAATCGTATTTAAAATCTCTTCAAGCAGCTTCTCAATAAAACCAAACCTCTCGGCCTGAAAAAAACCAATCAAAGCAGAAAACAAAAAAACCACGAAAACAAAATAAATATAATTCCTGCACTCTCGCAAATATCTCAGCGCCTCTTTCCACTGCGTTTTAAAAATTACTCTCTTCATCTGAAACTTTACCTCCTAAAGCGAAGATATAAGATTTTGCAAAGCAAAATCGTCACAAAACCTTCGGTTTTAACCCCGCACTTCAGTGCGGGGCTTGTTAGTGGTTTTGTGACCGCCGGAGAA
>CAYIAU010000074.1:0-4091 GCA_964361465.1 Candidatus Woesearchaeota archaeon | reverse complement strand
AATATTGTCAGGAATCATTTAGTATAGAAATTTTACAAATAAATATATAAACTTTACCATGGTTATGGCTCTGTTGAAAATGTCCTCAGGGCAAAAATTAATCTACCCTGAGAACCTGTAAGTTCTGAGGTGAACTTACAATGAAAAAAGAAGTGAAGATAGTTAAAAAAACTTAGTTCTTTGCTAAAACAACTAAATTGCAGGAGTTATTTGCACCATTTTGGACCTAAGAAGTTTAAATTTAAGCAGCATATGTTAGCTTTGTTGCTTAAAGAGGTGTGTAAGATGTCTTTTAGGAGAGTAAATAACTTGATTTCCTTGTTTGGCTTAGCTGTGCCTACGTATTCTGCCTTATGTAAGATGAGAAAGAGAATTCCATTATGGATATGGGAAAAGCTGTTGAAACTAACAGCTGGAATGAAATATAAACAAGTTGCCATAGATGGAACGGGGTTTTCAAGAACAAACCCAAGTTATCATTACATAAAGCGAATTGACCGACGAGAACCAGTTAAATCTTATGCCAAGTTATCAGCATTATTTGATGTCGAAACTAAAAAGTTTTGTGCTGTTAGAATACGCACAAAACCAAGGCATGATATGCAGGACGTGAAATATCTCCTTAAGAGAACAGAGATTCAGCAAACTCTGTTTGGAGATACTGGTTATGATGCTAAGTGGTTGAGAGAGTTGTGCTATCAAAAGAAAATACAGCCAATAATTAAGCCAAGAAAGAACACAACTAAAAGAAACATGCGAAAAATCATTGCTAGAGGATACTCTGAAGAGAAATATCATCAGAGAAGTCTAATTGAATCTGGGTTTGGTTCTCTGAAAAGGAAGTATGGTGGTTCTGTTTCTGGAAAAGGAGTTGTTAGCATAAGACCAGAGATATATTGTAAGGCAATAGCCCACAATATAAGCTTAAGGAAAATAGAGATTTTCAACTAAGCCTGTTTTTAAGATTGATAGTTGTTAAATATAATCTGAGATTTTATGTCTGAGTTCTAAATAGGTTATCCAGAGGACAAGCAGGGCGCCGTCAAGTGTTGGAAGAGCAAGATCTTGAATTCCTTTTGGAAGATACAGCACCAAGTTAATTCCAAATTGCTGGGCTAAGATAGGGTATAAGAAGTAAGCTAATTCTCCAAAAAGCGAGTCGAGTAATATATGTATTGATACTCCTATTGATAGCATTAAAAGTATTGTTGAGAGTTTTAAATTATGCCTTGTGATGTTGCAGATTCGTGCTTTTTTATTTACTGGAGTGAACACTATAAATAACGCAAAGAGGATTAATGGAAGGAGAAGAGAGTGTGTAATTGTTCTGTGAACATACCAATTGTCTATTCCTACTATGTTAAGAAAGAAGGAGAGGATTATATCAATGTCGGGAATAACTCCGCCAAGTCCTGCTATCAAGACATAATGGAGATGGAAGTTGGCTTTTTGTTTTTTCTTTAGATAGAAATCTCTTATTATAGAAACTAAAATTATTGGTATTAAGATATGTGTTACTGCGTATGGCATTTTCTCTTTTTAATTACTGGGGAACAGAGTTTATAATATTAATCTTTGTTTTGGATTAGGCTACTAATCCCCGTAGAAGATAGCCGACGAGGAAGGCGATTGCGGCGGCTATGCCTCCTATGACGAAGGTTTCGATAGCTGTTCTTGCTGGGTGCTTGTTTGTTATGTGGGAGCGGAATGAGCCGATGCATAGGAATGCCAGGGCGGTAAGAACTGATGCGAATAGAAATTTATTTGAGTTTATCAGAGGGCTTTGTGAAGCGAGCAGAAATGGAAGCAGTGGAATTGCGCCGCCGATCACGAAAGCGACAAATGTTGCGAGCGCTGTTTTTCTCGGATTCTTCTCCCTGTGATGATGCTTGTGATTGTGGCTCAAGTTTAGTTCTACTTGAGATTTTGTTGAGAGATAGTTTGAAACTGCCATTGAGAATCAATCTGCGAAAAGATTTGCAAAGCCGAGTATTAGGATTATTGCTGAATTCAGGGATGCACCGACCGCGCCCGCGACCACTGCAAATGTCGTGATAGTGCCGTCAATACTTCCATAGACAAATTCAAATAAGTATTTTCTTTCAACACTCTTCCCTAAAAATTTCTTCCTCTTTTTCATATTAAAATTTTGAACACCTTATTATTTTATTAAGGTGAGATAGATTTATAAGTATATTGTATAGAAATTGTTATGGACAGAGTAATTGTTAAGGGAAGAGAGTATGTTCCCGGAGAAGAAATTATAGCGAGAGGGCAAGTCAGGGATATTTACGAAGCAGCGTGCAGGAAAGGTTTCTCTAATTCTCAGACAGCAGATACGACTCTTTTCATCAGGGGAAATGAACTGGCAAGAGTTCTCAGAGTTAATAGAGATTATAGACTGGTAATTCTAAAGCAAGTTTCTGACTGAATTGCATAGCTTTAAATACATTTAAAAATTATTTTTTTAATGGAAGACAAAAAGTCAGAAGGATTGACAGGCGAGCTCAACTCTGGAGTGAAATATGAAAGCAGTGCTGGCGGCCGCAAGAGCACACAGCCGAACCAAGACGAAGCAGCGAAGGAATTTGAGAAACTAAAGGGCAAGCTTGAGGAATTGAAAAAGAAAATCTTGAGCAAATACAAATTCACGAGATTTCTAAGCATTCTGCCTGCGAATAGCCTTCCGTTGCTTGCTGAAGATGAGAACATCGCGAAGGAAATTGAGAGCTCAAAGCCAATGCTCTTGATGATGTGCATTCCAGAGGAAAATTACAAAGAGCTCCCGAAGATAAAACAAGAGATTGTGAAACTTGTGCAGGAATCAAAACAGAATGTCTGGGTTTTGTTCAAGACAGAGGTTGATTTGTGGAACTACGGACTTGACAGTAAGTATGAGCTTTTGGATTTTATTTCAGCTAGTTTTCCCCTGCACGATAATGGTTTTCTTGGGAGCTTGCGAGTTGCGAACATCCACAAATCTCTTGTCTTGAGGAAGTTTGAGAAGTATGTTGCGAGTTATGCGATTGGCGGGAGTTTGGTGAGAGGGACTGCTGGAAAGGACAGCGATGTTGATACTTTTGTTATTATTGATGACACTGATGTCAAGAGAATGCCCCGCCTTGAATTGAAGGAGAAGTTAAGGGGAATGATTTATGATTACATTAGAGAGGCGACTGCTCTCGCCGGCGTGAAGAATATTCTGAATGTGCAGGTTTATCTGCTTACTGAGTTTTGGGAGTCAGTTAAGGATGCTCAGCCAGTGATGTTTACTTTCATCAGAGACGGGATTCCGCTTTATGACAGGGGAACATTCCTTCCTTGGAAACTGCTTTTGAAAATGGGGAAGATAAAGCCGTCGCCTGAAGCGATTGATATGTTTATGAAGTCAGGAGAGCAGACAACTGACTTGATAAAGAGAAGAATGATTGACGCTATGATTGATATTTATTTTGGTGTTGTGACGCCGACGCAAGCGCTGATGATGCTTGCAGGACATGCTCCGCCAGAGCCGAAGATAATTGTCTCAGAAGTCAAGAAGGTTTTAGTTGATAAGGAAAAACTGATGTCTTCAAAAGAGCTGAAGATTTTAGAAAAGGTGGTTAGGTTGTACAAGGATTATGAGCACGGAAAACTTAATGAGATTTCAGGCAAGGAGATTGATGAATTGAAGAAGGAGAGCGATGAGTATGCGAAGAGTATGAGGAAGCTGAGAGAGGATTTGGAGCTTAGGATGAGAGAGCACACTGCTGAGAAAGTTAATGATGAAGTCTTTTCTCTTTTGAGAAATATTTTTGGAAACAAGTCGCAGGAAGCGTTGATTTCAGAGTTAGAGAAAGAGCTTGTTAAGAAGGGAAAGATAAAGGCGAGGATGTTGAACATTGCGCGAGAGATTGCAAATGTAAAGAGAAAGGCGAAGAGCAAGAAGATAAGCCAAGCAGAGATGCAGAAGATTAGTTCTGAAGCGAGCGAGTTGATTACTGCGCTGATTGAGTTTGCACAGAGGAAAGAGCTGATTGCGATTGAGAAGAGCGTTTTGCAGGTCTCTTATGACGATGGCAAGAAGGCAGAGATTGTTTTGACTGATTTAG